>CAYUGW010000451.1:0-3972 GCA_964444245.1 uncultured Blastocatellaceae bacterium
TGTTTTTTCCAAAGTTTCTTCCATCGGTCGTACGTTGTGATAACTCGTTTTTTCGATGCGGACGAGCTGCCAGGTTTTATCAATTCGCGAATAATTGAATTTATAATCAGCCGTCCAACGCCACGCGCTGCCGCCGTAATGATTGACCGTAAAAGTGTTTTTGCCGACCGTTACGCCCGCAAACGGATCGCCGAAAATTCCGCCGCATTCCGAACACATCACCATTTTTTCGTTGCGTTTCGCTTCGGTTAATTTTTTGTCTTTGCCGCGCACTAAAATCAGCAGCGGACGCTGATTTACCGGAAAATCGTGTTCGTCCATTTCGGTCGGATTTTCGCGTTCTAAAACCAGTATGTAATCTTTTAATCCGTCGCCGTTCAGATCAGCCGATTCGAGCGCGATCGGCTTTGTGCCGGTTTCGACGAACGGCTTAACTTCCGCCGGAACTTTGACCGCTTCGGTTTGGGCGTTTGCCGCAATGACCGAAAAACATAGTACCAATAAAAAAATAATTTTCGTTTTCATAGTTTTTTCCTCTAAATTTAAAAAGTCAGATAGTAATATTGCTGATTAGTTTTCGGATCATCCAAACGTCGGAATCTAACAAGTGCTTCTCCGTCGGCGATGCAAGGATGATATGTCTGATATTTTCCGTCATTGTCGCGTTTGAAGGGAATTTTCTTAAATCCCGATTTTTCGTTGATACAGAGATTATAATCATTTTCGCCGCCTTGCCAAATCAAGGGTTTATCGCCGTAAATTCTTGCATAATAAAAAGTTCTCGGCAGAGTTCCGTATTCGACGTACCATTGTCTTTTCAACCGTTCGCTAACGTCTATTTCGACGCATTTTCCTTTTTCGACATTCCACCAGCCTTCCGTGACAATAATTTCATTGGTTTCAAAACCGAGCGCAAAATAGATCGTCTGATCGTATTGCCGGTTGCAAACTTTTAATCTGTATTTTGTAACTTCGGGTTCCGGTTTGTCCCGGCTGTAACCGAATCTGCCGCCTTCGCCCATTAATATAACCGTCGTGTCTCCAGGCAAATCCCTTTTATAAAGATATTTGTCAATCAATTGCGGTTTAGAAATTTTTACTTTGAAATTTGAACTATCGCCTTCACGATTCCACAAAATTGTTTCGTCGGAATTCATCTCGAAACATCTGTATGGAAACATTTCGATTTTATCGTCTGCCTTAAACATACAAATCTTTCGTTTTTCGCCGGAAGAATTTGTGATCTTTACCATTTTTTCCGATTGAGCCGAAACAAAATTTGCGGCGATCAGACCGATAAATAATACTGCAAAAAGATCGAATAATCGGTATTTTTTCATTTTTTTTCTCTAAACGAAAGAATTAATTTTTAATGAAGAAAAAATTTTTTCATTAAATTCTGTTGCGGATTGTTTTTTTGAATTTTAAATCACTCGGGGAAGAGTTGTTAGTAGAACGAGGTATTTTAAAAGACTTGCACAAAAGATCAAAATTAAATTTTGTAAAGTATCGGGTCTTTTACGTTAGCTTGCTCAAAACCGCGCAGACGCAGAGCGCACGAATCGCACGTGCCGCACGCCTTATCTTCGTTTTTGTAACACGACCAACTCAAATGAAGCGGCGCGTTTAATTCGAGACCTTTACGCACGATTTCCGCTTTTGAAAGATGAATGATCGGCGTTTTTATTTTAATAAAAGTGTCGGGTTTCGTTCCCGCTTCGATTGTTTTTTCAAAAGCCGCGTAAAATTCCGGTCGGCAGTCCGGGTATCCGCTCGAATCTTCCGAGACCGCGCCGATATAGATTGCGTTTGCCCGCAGAACTTCCGCCCAGCTCGTTGCAATCGCAAGCATATTCGCATTGCGAAACGGCACATAACTCGTCGGTATTTCCTTCGATTCCAAATCCGCTTCCGAAACTTCGATTGATTCGTCGGTCAAAGATGAACCGCCGATTTTTGCCAGATATTCAATAGAAACTTCGAGCCGCTTTTCGATATTATAAAAATCCGCGATGTCATTAAATGCTTGTCGTTCGCGTTTTTCCGTGCGTTGTCCGTAAGAAATATGCAGAAAAGCGACATTTTCATTTTCAGCTTTAGCAATCGCGGCAGTTACGCACGAATCCATTCCGCCTGAAACAAGAACGATGGCGACGCTTAGATTGCAGATTACGGATTGATTTTCTGAATTTAACAAGGTTTATGCAACTTTTTTAATCTGCTCGGAGAGTTCGGAAATTTTCTTTATCGCTCTTTCCTTTTTTCCGATACTTTTGATGTTTTGAGCAATCTCGAACGCTTTTATAAATTCTCCGTCGGAAGCAACATTTTCAGCAATTTCCGCTAAAACGCTTGAACAATCTACGCTCTCTTGAGCATCACCCGAAACTTCGCCTTTTCGGGCAAATTGAACGGCTTTTTCCCGAATTTTTTCGGCTTTAAAAACCGCGTTGTGTTTCCGTAGAGATTTAGAAATTTTGTGAAGCAATTCGGCTTTTTGCCATTCATCAAGCTTTTCACTTTCGCTTGTATGTTCGGCTTCGGCGAAAACAAAAAGAGCGCGTTCAAGATGCCCTGTTTCCGCCATTTTATCGGCGATTAACTGCAATGCCTCGCTTCTTTCGTAACCTTCGGAAATAAGTTGAGAAATTCCGTGCGCTTTTTGCCAATCATTGTTTTTCAAAAGCCATTTAGCGATTTCAAATAATTGCCAATCTCTGTCTTCTTCATCTTTGATTGATAAAGCCAAACTGACAATTTCAAAACTATCTTGAAAATCATCGGTTTCCAGGAGTTTTTCGATTTTCTCGATTATTGCTGTTTCGTTGTTCATACATTTTCATTTAAGCATATTTTTGGCATATTTTGATAATAATCTTTTAGTTTCTTCCTCGTCTAAATCGGGAAAACGCAAAGACCAATGACCGTCTGCAAACTGCGGCGTGTATTCGGCGATTCCGTTTTTTAGCATCGGTTCGATAATTTCCGCAATCGTTCCCGATTTCTTTTGACCTGAATACTGAACACGAATCTCTAAGTTAAATGTATAGTTCGCAAGAGGATTTTCAAATACTGAAACTCCGTCGTCATCAACCCGAAAAGCTCCGGGATTTGTTCCATTCAAACCGCGAAAAAGCGTGAGGGTTATTTTATTCATAATTTACATTATTTTCCCAAACCGTCCTGCAAAACTTGAGAAAGTTTCCAGATAAGGTGAAGTCCGATATTGTCGGGGTTGTAATTGACTTCCGCCATATCGTCAACGGTGATCGCCATGGCAATGCGTCCGCGCCGCGTGTAGATTATTCCGACATCGCTTCTGAGACGGTCGAGCGAGCCGGATTTTGAAGCCGACGGAACCGTGTCCGGCAGATTTCTCCCGATTCCGTCTTTGTATTGCTGGCGTTTTAGAATGGCGATCATTTCAGCGGACGCTTCCTTTGACACGAGTTCGCCGCGTTCGATCATTTCCAGAAGTTTGACCATATCTTTCGGGCTTGATACGCCGAGTCCGAAAAGTTTCATCCGTTCGTCGCTCATTAAAATCTTCGAATCGCCGCCGCCGAAAACTTTTCGCAAACTTCGCGTTTGCTTTAAACCTAATTCGTCCATAAAAGCATTCACGCTGTCAGATGTTACTTTATCCAAAACGAGATTTGTCGCCGTGTTGTCGGAAAGAACGATCATCAAATTTACGGCGGTTTTCAGATCAATTTTCGTATTGTCGGAAAACTCATGCAAAATGCCGGCACCGCCGACTTTTTTCTCTTTGGTCAGAATAATTTCGTCCGTCCAGTTTAGTTTTCCGCCGGCGACCTGACGGAAAGTTTCCGCCATAATCGGCACTTTGATCGTGCTTGCCGTGCGAACCTGTTCGTCGCCGCGAAGCGCGAATTCTTTGCCCGTATCGAGATTTTTTGCGTAAATCCAGACTTTTCCTTTGAAATCTTTTATTTCATTTTGGATTTTTTC
>CAYUGW010000452.1:0-3972 GCA_964444245.1 uncultured Blastocatellaceae bacterium
GTTGCGGTTTTTTATTTATACTGGGGTTTATCTGATTTTCACATTTTTCTGCCGATTATAAAAATATGGAGTATGATCAAATATTCGTCTTTGCGGTGCTTCTTCTCGCCGTTGTTCTGTTTGTTACGGAAAAACTGCCGGTTGATCTGGTCGCGTTGGTGGTAATGGCTCTGCTTCTGGTCAGCGGAATTATTTCGCCGGAGGATGGACTTAAGGGTTTCAGCAATACGGCGACGCTCACCGTCGGGGCGATGTTTATTTTGAGCGCGGGACTTTTTAAGACCGGCGCGGTCAGCTTTCTCGGCACGTTTGTTAATCAAATTTTCAAGAAAAACTTTTGGGTAGCGATGCTGGTCGTGATGATTCTGGTCGGCGTTTTGTCGGCGTTTATCAATAATACGCCGGTGATTGCGATTTTTCTGCCGATTCTGCTCGGCGTTGCCAAAGAAACACGCATCAGTGCGTCGAAAATTTTAATGCCGATTTCGTTTGCTTCGATGTTCGGCGGCGTTTGCACTCTGATCGGGACTTCGACCAATATTCTCGTTTCTTCGATTGCCGAAGAAAACGGAATCAGGGCATTTTCGATGTTTGAATTTGCGCCGCTCGGCTTGATTATGTTTGCCGTCGGCACGGCTTATATGCTGCTCGTCGGCATCAAACTGATTCCCGAACGGCGCGGCGAAGGCGATCTGACCGAAGCCTTTGCTCTCAATGAATATCTGACCGAAATCGTGATTTTGCCTGAAGCCGCATCGGTCGGACAAAAAATTAAAAACGCGGCGATTGTCAAAGATTTGGACATTGCCATTCTGGAAATCCGGCGCAAAGACGAGATTTTTCACCAACCCGGTCCGGATGTAGTTTTGCTGGCGGACGATATTCTGCTTGTCCGGTGCGATCTGGAAAAAATCCGCGCGATGCAGGAAAGAGAGGGAATCCGGCTTAAACCGCAGGCAAAATGGGGCGACGAAAGCATTTCTTCGGAAGAGTTTCGGCTTTTGGAGGTCGTCATCGCGCCGAATTCGACGCTTATCGGAAAAACTCTGAAAACATCGAATTTCCGTGAAAACTACGGCGCGACCGTTTTGGCAATGCGGCATCGCGGCAGACTTCTGCGCGAAAAACTCTCCGATACGAATTTAGAGGCGGGCGATCTTCTTCTGGTTGAAATTCATCTCGAACGGCTCAACGCCTTCAAACGCAGCAATAATTTTATTATTACGTCCGAAATGGATTCCGTCGAATTCCGGCGCAATAAGGTTCTTTTTTCCATAGCAATTGTGGCGGGTGTGGTTTTAGCGGCTAGTTTGGGTTTTGCGCCGATTGTCGTCGCATCGGTGGTCGGCGCGATTCTGTTGATTTTGTTTAAATGCATCACGCTCGATGAAGCGTATCAAGCGATTGACTGGAAAATTATCTTCCTGCTCGCCGGAGTTTTGTCGCTCGGCGTGGCTCTCGAAGAAAGCGGCGCGGCGCGTCTGATCGCTTCGAATATCGTTTCGTCGGTCGGAACGCTCGGTTTAGTCGCGCTCGTTTCGGCATTTTATTTATTGACTTCGGTTTTGACGGAAACAATGTCGAACAACGCCACCGCCGCCTTGCTTGCGCCGATTGCGATTGCGACCGCCGCCACGCTCGGCGTAAATCCGCAGCCGTTTCTGATGGCGGTAACTTTTGCGGCTTCGGCGAGCTTTATGACTCCGGTCGGTTATCAAACCAACACGATGATCTACGGACCCGGACAATATAAGTTTTTCGATTTCGTCAAAGTCGGAACGCCGCTCAACATAATTTTCTGGCTGATGGCGACATTTTTGATTCCGGTTTTCTGGGAATTTTAAGTTTTGTCAAAACACTCGGGCGGACAATTTCAATTGCGGTAAATTGTTTTTAGCTATCTCTAATGGTATTTTATTGATTTGCCAATTACTATAAAAAAAATCTATTTAACATTCTGGAGAATTAATTAAATGAAGATCGGATTACCGAAGGAAATTAAAGATAACGAATATCGCGTCGGGCTGACACCGGCGGGCGTGCAGGCTCTGAAGGATGCCGGACACGAACTTTTTGTGCAAAAGAGCGCCGGCGAAGGTTCGGGTTTTGCCGACGAACAATATGTCAATGCCGGCGCGACAATGCTGGAAACGGCGGATGATGTTTGGGAAACGGGCGATATGATCGTCAAGGTCAAAGAACCGATTGCGCCGGAATATCCGCGGATGCGTGAAAATCAATTGCTTTTTACATATCTGCATCTCGCGCCGGAATTTGAACTGACCAAACAAATGATGGAACGCAAAGTTACGGGCGTAGCTTACGAAACGATTACCGACCGTCACGGTCGTCTGCCGCTGCTCACACCGATGTCGGAAGTTGCAGGCAGAATGAGCGTGCAGGTCGGCGCGACATACTTGGAAAAAATGAACGGCGGACGCGGCATTTTGCTTGGCGGCGTTCCGGGCGTTCCGGCGGCGAATGTCGTCATTATCGGCGGCGGAATCGTCGGCACGGAAGCGGCGAAAATGGCGGTCGGTTTGGGTGCAAAAGTTACGATCATTGACAGAAATCTGGATAGATTGCGCCAGCTCGACGATATCTTTTTATCGAAAGTTCAAACGCTCGCATCAAGCCGTTACGGTATTGAAGAAGCGATTTCGCACGCTGATTTAGTGATCGGCGCGGTTTTGGTCGTCGGTGCCGCCGCGCCGAAGCTCGTCACGCGCGATATGCTCAAACTCATTCCGAACGGCGCGGTTTTAGTTGACGTGGCGGTCGATCAGGGCGGCTGTTTTGAAACGACGCACGCGACGACGCATTCGAACCCGACTTATTACGAAGAAGGCGTTCTTCATTACTGCGTCGCCAATATGCCGGGCGCAGTTCCCAGAACTTCGACATTTGCTTTGACCAACGCGACTCTGCCGTATGCGCTTTCCTTAGCCAACAAAGGTTTTGAAAAAGCGATCCGCGACGATGCCGGACTGGCGGAAGGCGTAAATACCTACGGCGGAAAATTGACATATGAAGCGGTTGCCGAATCGCAAGGTTTGGAATACACGCCGCTCGACAGTCTGATTGACGGGATTGCCGCGAAAGCGAGTAATTAAGCAAAAATAAAGAAAGATTCGAGTTAAGTTTGGAGTCCCGCCTTTAGGCGGCAACCGCCAGCGAAGCGCGGCGGAAAAGCCGCGTAAACGCGGGACTCCAAACGCTTGCTTAATTCTTTTTGAAAATTTAAAAATTGCTCTACTTTCCGAAAATCGGCTCTAACTTAACCGCTGATTTTGGTTAAAACTTCACGCGCTCTTTCAATCGGATTTTTGCCCGTTTCGACAACCTGCAAAATTCCGCTCTGCGAAAATTTAGAGCCTTCGTTTTCTTCTAAAAACTCCATCAATTTTTCCGGCAGTACGCGCGCATTTTCACTCAACTTTACGGCAAAACCGTCTTTTGTTTTATCAATCGAAATGATGCGAAGATGTTCGGCAAGCTTTCTCAAGCGAGCAAATTCAAAGAGATTTTCGACCGAATTCGGCATTTTGCCGTAGCGGTCTTGGATTTCCGCGTAAATCCGGCGCAAAGCATCTTCCGAATCGGCGGAAGAAATTCGTTTATAAGTTCGAAGCCGCTGCGAATTTTCGTTGATGTAATCGTTCGGAATCGAAACGTCAACGCCCAGGTTGATCGAAACGCTCGATTCGTCTTCGATTTCTTCGCCTTTGAGTTCCGAAATCGTGCGTTCCAGCATTTTCGTATAAAGATCAAAACCGAGTGCGTCGAGTTGACCGGATTGCTGACCGCCCAAAATATTTCCCGCGCCGCGCAGTTCTAAATCGAGTGCGGCGATACGAAATCCTGCGCCGAGATCGGAAAATTCACGAATCGCGCTCAAACGCCTGCGGGCAATCGGCGTTAATTCAAGTTCGCCCGGAATCAGAAGATACGCGTAAGCGCGTCGATTCGAAC
>CAYUGW010000453.1:0-3967 GCA_964444245.1 uncultured Blastocatellaceae bacterium
AATCGCCGGACTCAAATTCGGAATCGAAGGAATCCCGCAACGCTGGCGCGAAAATCTGCGTGGCAGAGAAATTTACGAACCGCTTTTGGAAAAATTTATCAACCATCTTGAAACATAAAAAAAGTGCGGCGAGAAAATCTGCCGCACTTTTTTATTTTTCTAAATTTTCAGCTTTAGAAATTATATCGAATACCGAACTGCAATTGACGCGACGGAGCGGCTGAAGTAAAGCCGAGCGGCGCGGTTGACGGAATGCGTTCGATGCCTCTGGCGTTGATCGGAATCACATTTGCAGCGTTCGCACAATTCGGATTTGATGCGAAATTCGCCACGCAAGCCGTTCCGACGATATTGTTAATGCCGTTGTAATTGACGTTATTAAACAAGTTAAAAGCTTCAAAGGTTAATTCCAGAAATCTTTGTTCTTGCACGAAAAACCGTCTTGCCAGACGCATATCAAAACTCTTGAACGCCTCGCCGCGTCCGGTATTTCTTCCGGCACGAGCCGGACGGTCGTTATACAGACGGCTGTCGTTGTTCGTATCCGTTCCGATCAAAAGATTAAACGGTCGTCCGCTTCCGGCTGTGAAAATCGGCGAAAAAACGAAATCTTTGAGCCAGATATTTTGATAAGGGCTGATCAGAACCGCACTCAATACAATGCGATGCCGCTGATCGAACGCGGAAAGCGAACGGTCGTCGCGCACATTGAGCGGGTCTTGCGCCAGATAATCGGTGTTGAAATCCGTTACCTCGTCAATCGTTTTTGAAAGCGTATAATTGGCGTTGATGCTGTAGTTACGCGATAAACGCTTGGTCAATTGCAGAGTTCCGGCGTGATAAAACGAATTGGCGACCGATTGATATTCGGCATCGAGCGCAAATCGCGGCAGAAAATTGCCGTTTAATGCGCCGCCGCTCGTCGAACAATTAAATCCGGCGGCAGGTGCGCCCGGAATTGAATAACAGCCGAGTTCCCTTGCCGAAACAATCGGCGTTCCGGTGAACGCACTCGTGCCGGTTACGGCATAATCTCTGACATCTACCGGACGGACAAGATGAATTCCGCGCGAGAACAGATAGCTTGCCTCAACTGCAAATCCCGCGCCTAAATCCTGCTGAATTGCCGCGCTGACCTGATAAGTTTCGGGATTTTGGAAATTATCTCCGATTCGTATTCGCGCTTCGAGCGGTCTGCCCGGTCCGGTGTTTAAACCGAATTGCGCCAAATCCGACGCAACGATTTGACGAGTGCCGATAACTCCTTGCGCCAGCAGAGTTTGATAAATCGCGGCGGAACTGTAAGCTCCGGGCAATGTGATCGCCGAAACAACGATGTTGATGTTAAAAGGATCTGTTCCCGAAGCTAAAGTATTTGTTACGTTCGTGATCTGATTGTCAATTTGTCCGGTAAAAATTCCCGCTCCGGCGCGCAGCACGGTTCTCGCATTATTGAATACATCCCACGAAAAACCGACTCGCGGCTGAAAGTTATTTTTATCGGTCGGAATCGGATCAGCCTCGTTTTGGATGAAATACCGCAGACCGTAATTCAGCGTAAAATTCGGACGAATCTTCCAGGTATCTTGTCCGAAAAGCGAAAATTTCGTGCCGCTGCTGGCAAAACCCGGCGAGCCGAAACCCTGCTGATAAACCTGCGGAAGATTTACATTGTAAGCCTGCAGAGGATTGATCGTACTTGAGGTCGTGTTGCTCAAAGTACTTCCGAGAAGTCCGGCTTGCTGCGGCGTGATAATTCCCCCCTGCACATCTGCGCCGATTTGCGCCGCAATATCCGCTCTCTGAGCTGGCGAAAATAAGAGTGCAAACGGCAAAGAACCGAACCGGAACGTGCCGGGCAAATATGTTTCGGAAGTCGTCGAAACGCGGCTGTATTGGAAAACCGCTCCGAATTTGATCGTATGCGAACCGCGAACCATCGAAAGCGTATCGGCAAGATCAAATTGTCTTGTAATACTGTCGGAAGGCAGAAAAATGTCGCGTCCGAAATTGCCGAATCCGAGAATATTTATTTCCGGTCCGAACGGATCGTTCGGTGTGATGATCAATCTGTAATAAGAAAATTGAGCGCGAAGTTCATTGACGGTTGTACTATTGAAAATATGGCTTTCCGACAAAAGAATTCCGCCGCTCGGCGATTCAATCTCGCGCCCGCGTGAAACCGCATTTAATGCGCCGGTTGCCTGATTTTCGCTGCGCAGTTTGGCATAATTAAATCTGACAAAACCGGAATCCTTTGCGCTGAACGTGTGATCGATGCGTCCGGTGATCAGCGCGCTCGATTCACTTGCCGGAAATTGTCCGCTGGTCGCCGCATACAGATTTGCCGTTCGTGCCGACGGAACGGTCAACACATTGCGAACGCCGGCGGCTAACGGCGCAAATACAGGTTTTCCCGCCAGATAATTCAAAAAGAAATTTTGATCGCTGGCGGCATTCGGCGCGGCGATCTGCAAGCCTTCCGCCAGAGAATCGTCAAGTGTTACAAAAGATGTCTGATTTTGCCGCAAACCTTCGGCGGAAACGAAAAAGAATGTTCTGTTTTCAACTATTTTTCCACCGAGCGAACCGCCGAACTGCTGTCGGCTAAAGGGAGATTTTCCTTCCGGATTGTAATCGAAAGTATTGCGTGCATCAAAGGTTTTATCGCGAAAATAACCGAATAAACTGCCGCGATATTGATTGCCGCCCGTTTTGGAAACGATGTTGACAACCCCGCCGGATGCGCCGCCGAATTCGGCATTGTAGCTGTTTCGGTCAACCTGAAATTCCTGTACGGCTTCCTGTCCGACAACATTTCTTGCCCCGCCCGCCGCCGTATCGGTTGTCGAACCGTCAACATTGATCGAATTGCCGCGTCCGTTATTGCCGCCGAAGCTCAAACCCGATTGCGGTGTTTGCGCCACGCGAAAATCGGTCGAATCATTGACATTATCGGCATCGGAAACGCCCGGCGTGAGCAGTGCGAAATCCAAAAAATTGCGGCGGTTGATCGGTAAATTTTCTAATTGCCTCGCGCTGATTACCGTTGACTGCTGTGTTCTTTCCGTATCGACAATCTGTTGTTCTCCGGCTAAAACATCAACCACCGCACCGACTTCGCCGACATCCAGACGAACATCGAGTGCCGCTTGCTGCCCGACTTCGAGCAAAACATTATTGATGGTTTTTGAAGCAAAACCGCTTGCTTCGACCTTCACCGTATAAGTACTCGGCTGAAGCGACAGAATAACGAAACTTCCGCCATCGTCCGCCGTAATCGAGCGCGTCGTCCCTCTGGCATCATTTGTTGCCGTAACGGTCGCACCCGGAATTCCCGCGCCGTTCGCATCGAGAACTCTGCCGCGCAATTCCGCCGTCGCCGTTGCCTGTGCAAAAACCGGATTTATATTTGCCAGAAACAAACATAAACACCCAAGAATAAACACCGAAAACTTTTTCATAAAATTATCTCCTTTGCCCTTAATTTTCTTCATTTTTTTATTTATTGCCTTTTTTATTTATAAAAACCCGTATCTGATTAGGTCATAATTGTTTCGAAATTACGGCGCAGCTTGCAAATAGCACGAATTTACCGCTAAAACCTTGTAATTCTATCGCCGAAACTATTAACTATTCACTGTTCGCTATTAACTATTTTACAGATTTATCAACTGTAAATTAGCGAATAGTTAACAGTGAAAAGCGAACAGCTTTTTAATCGAAAAATTATCAGCCTTTTTCCGCACATTCATTTAGTCCTAATCAGTTACAAAAACTATTTTGTTTTATGTCCAAACAAAATACTTATAAGCTGTGCGTTTCGTTCTTTAAAATTCCGCGCAGAGCCATTTCGCAAACGTCTTCGCAAACCTTTTCGAGCGGCATTTTCCCCTTCGGACTAAACCAGCGCGAAAGCCATATAATCATTCCGAGAATCGTAAATGTCGCCGTTGTGATGTCAATG
>CAYUGW010000454.1:0-3958 GCA_964444245.1 uncultured Blastocatellaceae bacterium
TAAGTTCAAACGTCATACTCAAAACCGAACGATAACCGTCGCTCATTTGATTGACCGAGATTATTGTGCCGTTTCCGTCTTTGAAAAATACGCCGTCTGAACTGACGCTTTCAAGTTGTGCATTATGTGGCAGAAAATCTTCTGAATTAATTAGCTTTTTGAGATGTTCAAGTGTGTGCTGACTTTCTTTATTCTCTTCTAGCGATTTGTACTTTAACTCTTTTAACCAGCTTATTGTTTCAGTTAAAGCAACATCTTCACCAAAAACTGAAAGATGTGCGGCTAATCTTTCTAAACTGGAATTTTTGTAAAGTTCATCCCATTGAGAATCTCCGCCCTCAAAACGGCGATAAGGACCATAAGCAACTGAAAAAAAGCCTGATAACCCAATATGGGAAATTAAGTGAATATCTTCTACTTCTTCAACCTTTTTATCAAGACTAGATTGTTCTTTAACTTCTATATTGTTGATAGGATGTCTTGAGAAATTCACTTTTACATTTATAGATTTGGAATCAAAAACCTCTTTTGCAAGTGGATTTTCATCTTGATTATAATGACCCAAGATAAAATAAATTTCATATTTATCAAAATCAAATTCTCTGACTAAATTAAGTTCAATTTTTCCATTAGAACCTTGCTTATTAAGCCAATCTTGCCAGTCTGCACGAAGCCCTTTACGTTGATCAGAATCAATTAATCCTAATGCAAGTGAACGAATAATCGTTGATTTTCCCGCACCGTTGTCGCCGATTAAAACGTGCCAGCCCGCCGGATTCGGGAATTCGATCTCAAATTTTTCGATTGATCTGATATTTTTAATTTCGGCTTTTTGGATATACATTTTCTACATCTTAGATTCACAAACGACCGGAGCGCAAGCGTCCCCGCTTGGAATGAACGCAAAGCGCGAAAATTTCGTTTGCTATTAAATTCTTAGAATATCACGCGGACTTCGTTGCTCACGCAACGATGCAAGCGGGGACGCTTGCGCTCCAGTCCGCTTCGCGCTTTGCGCTTTATCATTTCAAAATTATCTCATTCGCCGCACGGATTCCGTGATAAAACGCTTCTTCGAAAAGCGCGATTCCGCTCAGGTCGGAATGCGCGAAATGGATATTTCTAAACGGTTTTTGCGCCGCGTCGCGTGCGCCCGACCAGATAAAATTCGGTTTCGGGCTAATCATCGCGTGTCCCCAGCGCATTATATCGATGCGCGTCGTCAATTTCCGGATTTCGGGATGAGCGCGGGATAAATCCGTTAAACAAATATCCGAAAGTTCCTTCCAATCGAGGCTTAAAAGTTTGGCTCGACCGTTTATTTCGGTCATCGGGTAATAATACGTAAAAACCGTCGCGCCGTAATCAATTCCTTTTTGATGCGTGGCGGCGACGTAGCCGAGGCTCGGGCTTTCGTATAAAACATTATCCCAGGCGAGCGGAAAATCTCTGGCAAATTGCGATTTCGGGCGGTCTTTTAAGAAAAGATTGGCGACAAACCAGGCGTTATGCTCGAATGCTTGAACGTGCGCGGGCGGATTTTGTTTGAAATCGCGAATCAGATAATTTGCCGTAAATACGGGCGCGGCGAAAATTACTTTTTCGGCGCGGATTCCGCGAATTTCCTTTGTTTCGGCGTTATAGCAAATTACTTCAACGCCTTTATCAGAGGGAATTATCTCGACCGCAATGTTTGAACGGCGGATATTTTGTTTGACTGTTTCGGCTAAATGATTGACGAACCGCCCGTTGCCTTCGGGAAATGTGATAAACGATTGCGATTCTACACCACTTTTAGGCACGCGCGAACAGAAATAAAAAAGCCCCGCCCAGGCGGAAGTTTCTTCTAGTTTTAATCCGTAATCGTCGCGGCAGGCGTAATCGCAATACCAGAATAATCTCTCCGACGTAAAACCTTTTTGCCGCAGCCAATCGCCGAACGAAATTTTATCGAGCGCGACTGTCTCCGCGTCTTTTGAACAATCGGCGACGGGCAAAACGAAGGCGCGTTTTCCGTGTTCATCACGCCAATCCGCCCAAAAATCGAGTTGTTTTTGAAATTCGGCAAGCTGGCGCACATCTTCCGGACTTTCGCCGGCGTGCAGGTAAAGACCGTCATACCAGCGACCTTTATAAAAAATGCGCTCTTCCGGTTCGCGGCACAGAAACTGTTCTTTGATAACGAGTTCGCCGCCATTATCGCGCCCTTCGGCAAGATTCATTTCTTCAAGAAGCGAGATTAGTTCCGCGTTTTCCTGAAACGGAACGGGCAGATAATGTGCGCCCCACGGATACGAAACGAGATTTGAAGTTCCGCTCGCCGAAGTTCCGCCGATGCGGTTTTCGAGTTCGAGAAGGACGAAATCATTAAATTTTTCCTTTTGGAATTTCCAAGCCGCAATCAAACCCGCCGCGCCGCCGCCGACAATCACGACCTTCGCATTTTCCCAATTATTTGCGTCAACTTCAAACGCGCGGTTTTCGCGCAAAATATGTCCGATGTTCGCATTTGCGCCGACAATTTCGCCGTCGTAGGAAATAATTTCAGAGTTTGACCGGCACGCCGCAAGAGCAATCGGCAGACCAAGAAAGGATTTTAAGATTTCGCGGCGCGTAAAATTCGGCATTTATTATGAAATAGTGAGTTCATCCAAAATTAAAATCTTCAATTCTGTAACTTTTTTTAAATCTTTATCATTGCATAAAAAAGCATCGCAACCGTTTTCCAAAGCCGTTGCAATTTGCAGAGCGTCGGGAGTTCGCAGATTGTATTTTGCGCGAAGTTCGGCGGCGGTTTCAGCAATTGAGGAATTGATAAATTTTGTGAAAAAATTCGGACTGTTTTGCAAAATATCGATATAGCGTTGTCTGAGCGCACTATTTTGATTACGTATCGGATGAACCAAGACTTCGCACAGCGAAATAACCGAAGTTATTCCCACAATTTCCGTATCGTCAATTCGCTGAAAAATTGCCGTAACTAACGCATCATAATTGGGATTAGCTTCTACAAAATAAATTATCGGCGCAGTATCAAAAGCTATTAATACTAAATTTTTGAGTTCATTTTCTAACTTCATTACGGACGATGATCCCATTCATTTCTTAATTCGTTGACATATTCCTGCGCGTCAATTCCTTCCCAAATTTCCTTTCCTAAGCCGTGAAGTTCCATAATGCTTCGTTTCGGTTTTTCGGTTTCGGGATCAGCTAAATCATTTGAGACTTTGGCAATCAGGCGCAGTTTATCCTTATCAGGCAAAGGCTTGATGTATTGTTGATAAATTTCTTCGACAGTTTGCATAAAACTTTTTCTCCTTTTCAATTTAATTTTACAACAGATTGTCGGAATTTATCCGTTTCATAGATTCAAAAGTTATGTTTGTAAACAAAAACGCGCCGAAAACGCTAAAGGCACATATTCGATTTGATTTAACGTCGGATAGATTTCATCTTTAAAATATATTCGGAATAAGTGATAGGTGATATGTTTTATTTTGAAATTACTCCGATGATTTAGTGGTTTTAATAGCGGAAATCAGCATTTTCTGTAATTCTTCACAGTCATCAAGCAAAGATTGAGATTGTTTTTCGCTCAAAAAACCACCGTCGCGCAGTAATCGCAACAAAAAATTCGTTTTGAAGGCTTCTTTATTGGCAACAGAGTATTTTTGCAAAAAATCTGCACGATTTTCGCCCTGTTGAGCTTCTTCAATAAAACCTCCGATTGCCGTTCCCGAATCCAGAATCTTTTTTGATAAAACAAATTCGCGCTTTTCGTCATTCAAATATTGACTCAATTTAACGATTCGCAAAGCAAAATTATAGGATTTTTCCTGTAAAATATTTTTACTCATAATTTAATCTTTCATTTATCAACTATCACTTTTCACTTATTCCGGATATTAAAATCTATTCAAATCTCCGCCATTCCGATTCGTAATATCTCACAAGTGCT
>CAYUGW010000455.1:0-1220 GCA_964444245.1 uncultured Blastocatellaceae bacterium
AAATGAAATTCTTCGATCTGTTTTCCGCCGCGTTTTACCTCGTCGAAAACCTGCAAAACATCGCGCTTGCTCTCGGCGGCGCGCGTGATGATTTCGCCCGAAAAACCGTTTTCGCTCTTTTCGCGTTCGAGCGTTCGGGCGACAACCGGAAACTGCGCGCCGCCTTTTCTGTAAGCGGTTGTGTAAATTATTAAAATGATATTATTTGCCGACATATTTTCAGATCAGAAAATTCTTTACTGACGTAGCCGAGAATGAATTGTAAGACAGTTGAGATTTTACGGCAATTTGACCGCTATCGGTTTGTATAACTTTAATAAATCCTTCGGCAATCCTTTTTATAAAACTGATTAGTATTTACCAAGAATCGTTTGTAGAATGTTTTCTTTTGTAAACCACAAACTTATTTCCTTTATTTGCTAAAAAAACGGTTTCATCCGTTGTGTCATCACCCGAATAAAATACTAAATCGGTTTTTCCGTCATTATTAATATCGCCTGCCGATTTCATCGCATAAACCCAATAACTGCCGCCTTGTTCTGCAGTTCCGTAATTATATTTGAAAAACGATTTTATCTTTAAACCTTTGCTTGTTGTTAAATCAAAGACTATCCAATTCTGAATCTCGGAAAGTTTTGCTTTTCTTCCTTTTACTCGTGGAGAATTCACTTGAAACGTACGCGGTTGAATTATGTCAGGTTTTCCATCTCCATCAATATCAATTTCTATTTTTTCGAGTTCATCGAATCCGCGCTTGTCTTCATCCGTGATATTTTGAGCATTAACAGTAATAAAGCCGGTAAGCAACAGCAACAACCATACTATTAAAATTATTTGTTTCATAGAAAATTTTCTCCCCATTTTATAATAATCAACTCGTATGATCGTGAATGACTTTCCAGCCATCTTTGAATTTGCGGAAAACAAGTGTGAATTTTCCTTTCGGATTGTCCGGTTCTCTCTCTAAAGCCCAGTTGCCGAGAACGAGTGCCGCGTTTTTTGACAAAAGTGTTATTTCCAGATCGGAAAATGTCAGAACGCCCATTTTTTCTTTTGAATCGTAGCTTTTTTTGTAGCGGTCAAGCGCGGCTTGCCAGCCTCTTGCCACGTTTTCGCCGGACACGAATTTCATATCCGGCGAATTCCAGTAGCCCTGCATAAAGCCTTCGATGTCGCCCGCGAGCAGATTCGTATCCTCAGTCTCGGCTGTGGCGATGACC
>CAYUGW010000455.1:1230-3954 GCA_964444245.1 uncultured Blastocatellaceae bacterium
ATAAAGCCTTCGATGTCGCCCGCGTTCCACGCCGCGGTTTGTTCTTCCAACACTTTGCGGATCGTATTTTTTGTTTTTTCGTCTTTCGTTTGCGCGAAAACGCTGTTTATCAGACAAAAACCGAGCAGAAAAAAAAGTAAAAATTTATACATAATGCTGATACAATACCATAAATTCTCGGCAATATTAACAAATAAATAGGAGGCGAATATGAGAAAAGTAATTTTTGGACTCGGCATCAGTCTCGATCAATATATCGCCCGCCGGGACGGTGCGGTTGATTGGCTTTCGATGGATTGGGATTATGATTGGATGGCGTTTTTTGAAACGATTGACGCGGTTTTGATGGGACGCAAAACTCTGGAAAAAGCCGTCGAACTGAGCAAGGACAAAAAGTCGAATCCGTATCAGGGAATGGAAACCTATGTTTTTTCGCGCAAATTGATGGAAAGCCCGGTCGAAGGCGTTCAGCTTGTTTCCGGGCATCTTAAGGATTTTGTTGAAAATCTGAAGGCACAGGACGGCAAAAACATCTGGCTTTCGGGCGGCGGCGAACTGGCGAAGAGTTTTCTCAATGAAGATCTGGTTGACGAAATTCATCTCGCAATCACGCCTGTTTTGCTCGGCGAAGGCATCCGGCTTTTTCCCGATCTCGAACGCGAAATCAATCTGCGGCTCATTTCCAACAAAACTTATAAACATAAAAAAGAAGATAACGGAATGGTCGAATTGTTTTATGAAGTAAAACGGTGATCTGCGGAAAAATATTCAAAAAAAATCATTTCTGAGCGGCACGATGTTTGCTCGCCTTGAATTTATTCGTTTTTTTTTAAGAATTGTTCCCGCGAAAAAGGCGCGAAAGGACGCTCAAGAAAAAATCCGTGCGCTGCCATTTTTCTTTTTTTCGCGCCCTTTTCGCGCCCTTTCGCGGGCAAATTTTCTTTTCCAACTCAAGCAATTTCTATACCGCTCAGTAATGATCAGAAATCGGAATTTTCAGTTCTTTACCTACTTTTTTAGCAATCTCAAAAACGGGTTGTATTGCTCTTACTTTTGAGGGTGGAACAGGTAATATAAAATCTATTAAACTGTTGACGCGCCACTTATTTGCAATAAAATCAACAATTGTCTCTGAAATATCATTGATTTTTGTTCTGTCAAATCTATATTTCAATTGGAATTTGACCGCTTCCCCGAGAAGGCTTCTTTGACTATCAAATTTCAGTCGCCCACACTCATCTTCACCGATACAAACACTTTTTACGATATGTCTGTCTAAAAAATAACCATTCTTCCAATTTCCATTCAATCTTTTGGGATTTGTAGAAATAATCATAAAATTTTCTCATTTGCGTTAGAGTTTTCGCCAATCATTTTACCCCATGCCGATCAAAGATCTCCACTTAACCGGCGCATCAACCCACCCCGGCGGCGGAGTCTTCGCCGCATCGGGACACAACACGGCGCAGGTTGTTTTGAAAGATGTAAAGGGCGGTTGGTTTTGATGTATGTCTATTTTTGTCTGGATAAAAATAATGTTTCGGACGGAATCCAGTCGGAAGCGAATTTATCGGCTTTTTCGAGCCATTTTTTTATTCGTTGTTCGGGCGCGACGGATTCGCCCCAGTATTCGACGAAAAGCGCGTCTTCCATTCTGAGCGAAGCGGCAAGCATTTCGTCTTCGATCGCTTGAATCGCCCGTTGAATATAAATGCCGCCGCGCGTTTTGTCGTTGCGATGCGCGACGCTTCCGGCGGAAAACAGATCACGGGCTTGCGAAACGAGAACACCGTGATATGTAAGCAAATACATCGCCACGTCGTTATATTTATTTTTGACACGCGAACCGGCAACGACTTTTGGACATACAAGCGTGGCTTCCGCTCGCAGTTTCGTTTTTTCTTCGGAAGGCAGATCAATATACAGACGAACTTGAATCGGCAAAGTGTGTTCGGGTTCGGCTTTTTCTTCGAGCCACCATAGGCGTTCGCCGTCTTTCAAACGATTTTTGGCATATTCGCGGATGTAGCGCATTTTCTTTTCAATCGGCAACTGGCTGAAATTTTCGTAAGAGATTTTCATTTTCTCAAAAAGCGAAGATGATCCGCCGATTTCTAATTCAAATCGTGGAACGTGAGAAGTGCGTACGTGAATTACGCAATCGTCGTAACGCTCCCATTTAACTTCGGGAACGCCGCCCATTTTTCCAAAGATAACGTAAACGTAAATAACTTCCTGATTGCGAAAAGTTTCAAAAACGCTGTTTGCCACGCTTCGCCAAGTGTCTTTCGTCGTAAATTTAACTTCAACGCCGAATTCGCCAACGGCGATGTCGGGGAAAATATACGGATGCGGATTGTAATCAACGGCGATTTTATATTCACCGCCGAGTTGTTCCAAAACTTCGCGAACACGATTTTCAAACGTCTTGGAATTTGTAAATAAATTTTGTTTGGATTCTTCCGTTAATTTTGCGGCGACCGAATCGAGAAGAGTTTCAAATTGTTCTTTGGTCATAAGGTTTCGTTTGCCAAACAATCCGCCACCGATTTGGCGACGTGCCAAGCCAGAACGGGCGGCACGGCATTGCCGATTTGCCTTTCGGTTTCGCGCAGTTTCGATTCAAAAATAAAATCGTCGGGAAAAGATTGAATGCGCGCGGCTTCGCGCATCGAGATACGGCGCGGCAGAGAATAATGAAAATGAATGTTGCCGTGACATTCG
>CAYUGW010000456.1:0-3951 GCA_964444245.1 uncultured Blastocatellaceae bacterium
AAAGCCGCCTAAAGGCGGGACTCCAAACACTCGAAAATTTAATTTACGGAGTAATCATTTACAGTACCGAAATTTTGCGGCTTTTGTGTTTTTTTTGCGGCTATTTTTTCTTTCGCGGAGTCACTAAAATCGCATCGCCGACCTTTCTTTCACCAGTCTGGTCGGACGGTTGATTGACGATTTTTCCATCAAGAAACATCGTCGTCGAACCGCCGCCGTCCAGATTCATCGCGTCCGCCGCGCCGAGTTCGATGAGGATTTCCGATAAGTTTTGCAAACCAATTCCCGCGCTTTGCTCGCTTCGCCCGTCAACGGTTATCATCAAAAATTTCCCGTCTTTTAATTTCGCAACGGCAGTGCGCGGGTGTTTATTCTCAACAAAAGATTTGCTCGCTTTTTCCTGTTCCCAGGTGATTTCGATCTTGCCGTTTTTGATAAGTTGCGGAACGCCGTTAGTGATGTCTTCAGCATGTTCCCAAGAAATATCTTTTCCACTGATTCTGCCTGTATTTATATCGTCAAATGAATATAGTTGACCAACTTTATATCCAACCTTTATTTTTTTTAAAATTTCTCCTTTTACTTTTTCATCCGCCGAAATAACAAAACCATCTGCGGGTATATTATTGTTTCCTTTATTATCAATGATTTGAGTTATCTTGCCATCTCGCACAATGATTTCAAGTCCGTTTGAATTTGTTAAAGTAGTTTTATGGAATTGGGGCGTAAAAATAATCAAATCGCCTTCCTTTCTTTCTCGATTCATCCCCTTGATTTCAAATCTTTCACCAATTTTTCCGCCGATCTTAAAGCCGTCTTTTCCGATAAACACGTTATTTGAATACAAAGTTAAATGTTGAAATTCGACTTTTGTTTTATCCTTCTGATTGGAAATCATCAGCGCAATTCTGTTTGAATGAGGCTCGCTTAAAAGTTTTCCGTCAATTTGCAAAACGCCCGCCGCGTCGCCTGCAAAAATACTTTTATCCAACCTGAAAAAACCGGCGTTGATCGCCGCAATCGCGCCGTGCCTTTTTGCCATTGACGAAACGGTTTCCGTGCCGATTGCCGCGTCCATGGCGTGAACGACATCGAGCCGCACTTTTGTTAAATCGAGGCGCAACAGATTCATTTTTACCGGCAATTTATCAATCGTTCGAGTCATTTCGGCGTATTCGATGCCGTCTTGAACCTGCTTGAACTCCTGCGCGTTGATCGAAAAAACAAGGAAAACCAAACACAGATGGACACAGATTATCGCAGTTATTTTTTTCATAAATTATTTTGGTACTGAGAAAATCATTTCGCCGAATCAGTTTTTTCGGACAGCTTTTTGAGAAAATCTTTATGTTTTTTCGATTTCAAACCTTTTTGCAGATCGGTTAAAACTTTTGCTAAATCGTCCTTCAAGATCGCTTCGATATTAAGGCGCAATCCGCCGAAGAAACGGCTTTCGACAACGCCGTTTTTGTCAGGCTTAAGCGAAACATATTCATCTTCGTTCAATGCAAACCAATCAATTTCTTTGTCATCCACACGCCAGATTATATATTCCTTCACGCTGTTGCGACGATAAATTTTCTTTTTTTCGGTTGTGTCGTAAGAAGCCGTGCTGGAAGCGATTTCAACAACTAATTCGGGCGAACCTTCGAGATAATCATCTTCTGAAACATAAGAATTTCCTCCGAATTCTTCTTTAATAAACAAAACTGCATCCGGCTGAGGTTCGTTGTCGAGATCGAGCCGCACGGTTGCATTATCGGCAAAATCAACCGCTTTACTTTCAACACAATAGTTAAATAACCAACCCATAATTCTCGAATGCGGTTTAGCATGGTGGGTAACTCTGACAGGTGATGACATATAGACGACTCCTTCGATCAATTCGGCTTTCACATTCGGCATCGCTTTATATCGGCGTTCAAACTCGGTACGGGTCAGGCGGTCGCCGTTTTCGAGCGGCGGAATCATTTTGCCGCCGTTTTTTTGTGAAAGGGTGTTTGTTTTCTTTTTGGAAATTGTTGGCGTATTCATAAAAAAAACCTCTTTTTTGGAATTTTACAACAGTTTCAAATAAAACTGAATAATTTTGCCTGTCTGTCGCTTTGCGTTCTTTGCGCCTTTGCGTGAAAATTTATTCTAATATGAAACAAATCGGCGAACGAATCCAACTACTCAACGACCAGCCGGAAAATAAAAAGGCGAAGTATGTAATGTATTGGATGCAGATGTTTAAGCGAACGTCGCATAATCACGCGTTAAAATTTGCCATCGAGCAGGCAAACGAACGCAATTTGCCTTTGTTGGTTTATGAGGGTTTGAAATTTTATTACCCGTGGGCGAGCGATCGGATTCACACATTTATTCTCGAAGGCGTTGCGGAAAAGCGCAAAGCGTTTGAAAAACTCGGTATAACTTATATTTTTTATCTGCAAAAAGACAAAAGCGCGCCGAAACAAACGGTTGCGAAAATTGCCAAAGACGCCGCATTGATCGTAACGGATGATTTTCCGTGTTTTATTATTCCGCAGCATAATGCGGCGATTGCGGAAAAAGCGAACATTCCCGTTTTTGCGGTTGATTCAAACGGCATAATTCCGATGTCGCGCTTTGAAAAGGAAGAATACGGCGCATACACGATTCGTCCGAAGATCAATAAAATGCTGGATGAATATTTCGTGTCGTTTGAAGAAGCGAAGATTAAAAATAAAAAAACCGATATAAAAGTCGAATGCCCGAATACGGACGTTAATTCTGAAAATATCGCAAAACTGGTTGCGGCGTGCGACATAGATCACGACGTAAAACCTTCGCCCGTTTATCACGGCGGCAGCGCAAACGGGCGAAAGCGTTTGAAATATTTTATCGAAAAAATCTTGCCGAATTATAATGAAACGCGCAATAAACCGGAAATTGACGGCTCTTCGCGCCTTTCGTCTTATCTGCATTTCGGTTTTTTGTCGTCTTTGGAAATCGCTTTGGCGGTAAAAGAAGCGGACGCGCCGAAAGAATCGAAAGACGCGTTTTTGGAAGAATTAATCGTCCGCCGCGAGCTTTCATATAATTTCACGCGCTTTAACGAAAATTACGACTCCTTAAAATCTCTGCCCGATTGGGTTCAGCAAACGATGCGCGATCATATCGGCGATGAGCGAAAGGAAATTTTTACTTTGGAACAACTCGAAACTTGCGCGACTTATGACGAACTCTGGAATGCGGCGCAAAGAGAAATGAATTTAACGGGCGAAGTCCATAATTACGTCCGAATGCTCTGGGGAAAACTCGTCATTCAGTGGTCGAAATCCTACGAAGAAGCGTTTGCCGTTTTGGAACATCTTAATAATAAATATTGTTTAGACGGAAGAAATCCGAATTCCTACGCCGGAATTCTCTGGTGTTTCGGCAAACACGACCGCCCGTGGATGGAACGCGAAATTTTCGGCAAAATGCGTTGTATGACGAGCGCTTCGACGGGAAAAAAGTTCGATTCCAAGAAATATATCCGATGGACGAAACAGTTGGAAGAAAATCCGGAACTGCCGGAAACCGTTAAAGAAAAATAAATTCCGGCGAATCCGGGCGGCACTCCGTTAAATATTCCGATTTTTTTTGATGCGAATTTCCGATGCCTTGCGCGTTTTTAGAATAGAGGGCGAAAGTTTTTCGCGCCTGAATATTACTATTAAGGAGCATTTTTTTTATGATAAATCATATTTCGATAGGTGTCCGCGATACGGAAAAGGTTGCAAATGTGCTGGCGGAATTATGGGCGGGTTACGCGATGCCGTTTCCGGTTGCGCCCGATTCTTTCATAGTTTTCGCCGATGACGGCAAGGGAACGATGGTCGAGGTTACGCCGATCAATACCGTTTTAGAACCGGGAACGGGATTGCCGCCGGAAGAGAATTTCGATATTAATGTCCCGACCGAAGAATACGAAGCAAAATTCGT
>CAYUGW010000457.1:0-3942 GCA_964444245.1 uncultured Blastocatellaceae bacterium
CTGAAGATTTTTATAATCGTTTATCAGCCAGTAATTTGTAAATTTTCCTTTGATAAATTCCGCCTCATATCCATTTATTTTTACTCTTTTTGATTCCGTTTCTTCATTAGATTTTAACAATTCATTTTTTCTCGTATTAAAACTGTTTTCATCAAAATTACTTTTTATCGCACAAAAATCAGGCACTTTTTCATTAAGTTTCGAGTAGATATTTAAGCCGTAAACCACATTTTCGGCATAAACCAAATAGTTTCGAGTTTCAAGTTGCGAACAAATCAAATTAGATGAAGTCACAACCGGCATTTTCGGCAGAAGTATTGAAACCTTTTTCGGACTTACGCGGTATAATTCCCATTTGACAGGTGCGCTGTATTGTTCAAATTGGGCAAAGACTGAAACCGAACCGAACAATATTAATAAAATTGTAATAAAGTGTTTATTCATAACTATTAAAGACTTGCTTTAGGCAAGTAAAAATTTAGCAAGTTTTAACGATGCAACCAATTTTATCGCTTTTTACTCTAAGGAATGTTATCATTTTTTCAGCCAATTGTATTAATTGCATCAAAATTATAGGAGATTTTTTGTAGTGAAAAAAAGTTCAAACCTTTTCTTAAGTGTTTTTCTGGCTATTTTCTTGTTTTCGGGAATTTCCGCCCAAACCCAAACAGCTTCTAAAATAAATACACAATCCGCAACCGATTCGAAAACATCAAAAACGGTAAAAACCGTTACCGGTCAGGACATCGAGAGCGATATTGCCGAAGCTTTGACGATTATCGAATCGAATCACGTCAAAGGGAAAAATCTCGATTATAATGCTCTTTTCAAATCTTCGATTGATTCGATGCTGCATACGCTTGATCCGCATTCGAATTATTTTGATGCCAAGGAATTTGAAGAATTTCGCACCAATCAGAGTTCGCAGTATTTCGGAATCGGCGCGACAATCGGCGATTTAAGAGATAAAAACGGAAAAGTTCTCGCCACCTTTATCAAAGCGACCTTTGATAATGCTCCGGCGCATCGTGCGGGTTTGCGTTACGGCGATAAAATTCTTGCCGTCAACGGAACTTCGATGATCGGAAAACCTTTTAATGAAGTCCGCGAATTCCTGCGCGGTCCGCGCGGCACTTCCGCCAAACTGACGGTGGAAAGATTCAGCACCGGACAGCAGGAAACGGTTGAAATTATTCGTGATGCAGTTTCGCTGCCGTCAATCGCCGAATCCTATATGATACGTCCGGGTGTTGGCTATATCGGAATGACCGGCGGTTTTAATCAGACGACGTTTAATGAATTTCGCCAGGCAATGGTGGAATTGAAAGCTCAGGGAATGACGAATCTCGTGCTTGATCTGCGAAACAACGGCGGCGGTCTGGTCAGTCAGGCTTATCAGGTTGCCAACACGTTTCTGTCGCGCGGGCAGGCAATTTTTACGCAGAAAGGCAGAGTCGAAGGCGCACAAAATACTTATCAAGCCGATAATTTTACGCCGGACGAAACTCCGATCGTGATTTTGGTTAACCGCAATACGGCTTCGGCTTCCGAAATTCTTGCCGGAGCATTACAGGATCACGACCGCGCTCTGATCGTCGGTGAAAATACTTTCGGCAAAGGTCTGGTGCAAAATCCGTTCGTTCTCGAATACGGCTCGATGCTTCTTTTAACGATCGCCAAATACGAAACTCCTTCCGGCAGATTAATCCAGAAAGATTATTCGGATGGAAATCTTTATAATTATTACACCAACGGCGGAACGCTGCGCGATGAAAACGAACAGGGAAAACCGAACGGTGCCGAAAGCAAAACCGATTCCGGCAGAACGGTTTACAGCGGCGGCGGAATTCAGCCGGACACCTATACCAAACCGCAAACAATCACCACGGTTAAAGCGCGTTTTCAGCAAAGATTAAACGATCCGATTTTTTCCTTCGTTCTTGATCTGGCTTACGGTAAAGTTCCCGGTTTTGAAAATTATAAGGTTGATCGCCCGATTGTTTTTAATTACACATTGAAATCAAACGATTTCCCGATCAATAAGACGATTTTCGATGCGTTCAAAAAACACGCGACAACCAAATTCAGCTTTACAAACGCCCAGATCGAAGGCGAACGTGAATTTGTCGAGAGAGCTTTGCGGACGGAGTTTGTAACCGCTTCCTATGGTTCAACGACTTCATTTCAGGTTTTTAATGAATATGATACGCAACTGAAACGGGCGTTGGAACTTCTGCCGGAAGCCAAACAACTGGCAATCGAAGGCGCAAAAGCCAAAGCCGCAAAACGTGATACGGGTTTGAATCGTAAATAAATTGTTTGTTAAAAGTAAAAAAGCGGGGACTTCATTCGAAGTCCCCGCTTTTTCTTTTTTGTTCTTTATTTATCAAAAAATCCAAACAATCAAATAATATAAGCCGATTCCCGCACCGATCAAAAGCAAAAGCAAAACGGCAATCGCGCCGCCAATCGCCAATTTAAACTTTTTATAGCGGTTTTCATTTGACGGATTAAGCGAACTCTGCGGAAAATACGGCGGCGGTCTTTTTTCCATTATCTTTATAACTCCAATAAAATTTCAGTTGAATTTAGTTTAGCGATTTAAATACCGACAAGCAAATTTGTCTTTCAAGATTTCATCCATAATAACTGTTGAGTTTCAACAAAAAATATTCTATGCGATAATGTTAGAAAAACTTGTTTTATTTGAATGACTTATGAAATTTTTCTTCCGTTTTCTGCTTTTTGTTAATCTTTCGGCTTTTCTTTTTCTCTCGGCAATTTCGGCACAATCGCCGCGCCCCGATCTTAACCGAATCAGAACTTTCGATGTTCAGCATTACATCATCAAAACGAGTTTTGACCGGAAACAAAAAATCGTATATGGCGATACGACCATTAGATTCAAACCTTTACGAGAAAAATTCCGAACAATCGAACTCGATTCCGTCGGCTTACAGTTTACTTCCGTCAAACTCGAACCGGAAAGTAAAGATTTGGTTTCGCGCGTTACGGACGACAAGGTTTTTATAACGCTTGACAGAGAATATGCACCTGCCGATTTGATAACGATTCGTTTAACGCACACCGCCAAACCGAAAAAAGGCGTATATTTTGTTGACGAAATCACAAAGGGCGGAAAAATTACACGCGCCGCGCAGGTCTGGACGCAGGGCGAAGCCGCCGAAACGCGGCATTGGTTTCCGTCATATGATTTTCCCGACGACAAAGCGACGACCGAGCAATTTCTGACCGTCGAAAAGGGCGAAACGGCGATTGCCAACGGTGAACTGAAAGAAATAAAAGAAAATGCGGACGGAACACAAACTTTTCACTACTATATGCCGCTTCCCCATTCAACGTATTTAACTTCTTTTATCGTCGGAACTTACATGAAAATCGAAGAAAAACACGGAGAAATTCCACTCGCTTATTACGTCTATAACGACCGCACCGACATCGTGCCGAAAGCCTACGGCAGAACGCGGGATATGTTGAGTTTTTTCGAGGAAGTAACCAAAATTAAATATCCTTTTAACCGATACGATCAGACGATCGTTGCCAATTTTCATTTCGGCGGAATGGAAAATATAACTTCGACAACAATGTCGGATACTTATATTTTTCTGGCAAATTCCGAAAGAACGCGTCCTGATGTCGAAGATCTGGTGGTTCACGAAATCGCGCATTCCTGGTTCGGGAATCTCGTAACTTGCCGGAATTGGGCGGAACTCTGGCTGAACGAAGGATTTGCCACGTTTTTTGAAGCCGCGTATCGTGAAAGAATCTACGGACGCGCCAATTATATACGGAAAATCAAATCCGACGTTACCCAATATATGACACAAGATTCCTATCAAAACAAAATGCGCGGACTTTTTAATCCTCTTGCCGACGAGAATATCGATGATTCGATTTTCGATACCGTAACTTATCAAAAAG
>CAYUGW010000458.1:0-3936 GCA_964444245.1 uncultured Blastocatellaceae bacterium
AGTTTCCTTCGGTCGTCGGGCAGAGAACGACATTGACCTTTTTTTCGGCTAAACCCTTTGTTTCGCTTTTATCTAAATGCGTCGCGTGAACAAAATGAAATCTTTCGGAAAGTTCGATGTTTTCGAGCATCCATCTGACGGGGCGTTTTCCCAAAAATTCGACGCAATCTTCGACTTCTTTTAATTGTTCGGAAATATGTATGTGAAACGGAATGTTTTTCGGGAAATTCGCCGCAACTTCTTTGATCGCTTCGGTTTCCACGCCGCGCATCGAATGAATTCCGACGGCAATATTGGCGTGTTCATAAGTTTTGCAAGCGTTTTCCGATGCTTCAAAAAGTTTTGCGTAATCTTCAACAGTATTTGAAATAAAGCGTTTTTGATTCGGTTCGGGCGATTTACCGAAACCGCCTTTTTGGTAAAAGATCGGAATCAGAGTGATATTAATTCCGGTTTTTTTCGCGGCGGAAACGAGCCGCAAACCCATTTCGGCGGGATTTTCAAAAGGTTTTCCGTTTTCGTCGTGATGCAGATAATGAAATTCGGCGACATTCGTAAATCCGTGGCGCAGCATTTCGGCGTAAACAAGCGCGGCGATTCGCTCGAATTGATCGGGATTTACGGCAAGCGCAAGCCGGTACATCGCTTCGCGCCAGCTCCAGAAATCGCTCTGATTTATGAGATGATTCTCCGCAAGTCCCGCCATGGCGTATTGAAACGAGTGCGAATGCGCATTTTGAAAACCGGGAAGTGCCAAATCACAAAAAGCTTCGGCGGCTCGAGAATTTTCTTCGATTGAAACGATTTTTCCGTTTTCATCGGTTTCGACACTCGCATTTTCGAGCCAGCCTTCGTTTTGTAATAATTTTTTGAAATAAAATTTCATTACTTTTACCTTTTACCTTTTACCTTACTCTGCTTATCTGATCCAGTCGAAATCGCTTTCCATTGAAATAAATTCGCCGTTTTCAAACATCGGATGCAGTTCGCCGTTTTTGAAAAGCGAGATTTTGTGCAGAACGCCGAAATTGAAATTTTGCGCGCCTGCGCCTTTTGCGCCGACGATTTCGCTGCCGCGCCGGACGTTGTCAATCAGCCACGAAGGGAAACTTAAGTGATACGGATTGCGCTCGACTTCGCCAACATGAAAAGTGAGCGCACAGATCAAATCGCTAACGATTTCTTCATCAAGTTCAATCAAACAATTCGGCGCGTCCGACGCTTGCCAGAATTCGTTTTCCGCCGTGATGCACGAAAACGTCTGAGGCATTCTCTTCAAAGCGTCTAAAACTAATAAATTCGTGCCGCAATGCGTCGGATGACGGTCTTTGTCGTGCGGAAAAAAAAGAATTTCCGGCTGGAATTTTTCGATCAATTCACAGGTTTTTTGAACGGCAAAATCCCAGTTTTGCGGATTCGCTCGACGCGCTTCGGGCGTGATTTCTTCAAAGCCGTTTTCTGCGGCAAATTCGACTTCAAAATTCAAAAAACGACAGGCGTTTTCGAGTTCTTTTATGCGTTCGATACGTCTTTCCGGATTGCTTCCGAGCGTTACCGGAACATTGATAATGCGGAAATCATTTTCACGAAGAAGACGCAGCGGCAGACCGCCGTTGATACATTCATCGTCCGGGTGCGGCGCGAAAATAATGCCGACTGGCGCGTTCATTTGTTGCTCTAATAAGGGCGGAAATTCCGCGTTTCCGAACGGGATTTTTCCGGCTTTTTCCAGAATTTCCAAGGTTTCGTGGACAAATTGTTTATAAGAATTCATTTTCCCGGTTTTTGAAACAAAAAATTTGTTGTAAAGTATTTTAAAAAAATCACAGACATTTTAACATTTATTTATGGTCGGAAAACCAATCGAACTGCCGAAAAATCTTTTTGCGGGAAAAACGGCGATAATTACGGGCGCATCGCGCGGAGTCGGACGCGCCACAGCTTTAAGATTGGCGGAAGCGGGTGCGGATGTCGTCATTAATTACTTGAGCCGTGAAGATGCCGCAAACGAAGTCGTGCTGGAATGCAAGGCAAAAGGCGTTGAAGCAATCGCCGTTCAGGGCGATGTTTCCGAATGGGCGGACGCATTTAATCTGGCAAATAAAACCATCGAAAAATTCGGCAAAATCGATCTTTTGGTGCTGAACGCCGGAATCTGGGAAGGTTCGCCGATCGAGGAAATGTCGGAAGAAACCTGGAATAAAGTTTTAAATACGAATCTGAAAGCGGCTTGGGCAATGAGTAAAGCGTGCGTGCCTTCGATGAAAAAACAGGAATCGGGCGCGATTGTTCTCGTTTCTTCAACTGCCGGACAGCGCGGCGAAGCGAATTTTTCAAACTACGCAGCTTCAAAAGGCGGACAGATCTCTTTTACCAAAGCCTTAGCAAGCGAACTCTGCCCGAAAATCCGCGTCAATGCCGTCGCGCCCGGCTGGATCGAAACCGCGATGGTGCGCCCTGTTTTTGAAGATGAAAATTATAAAGCGAGCGTTTTGAAATCAATTCCCTTAAACAGAATGGCTTTGACCGACGACGTTGCGCTTTCGATCTGTTTTCTTCTTTCCGATTGGTCGCGCCACATCACGGGCGAGATTTTAAATGTCAACGGCGGCGCGGTTTTATGCGGGTAAAAAGTAGAAAAGTGAAAAAGTTTAAATGTGAAAAAGCATCAGTTCAGAAATTATGAACTTTTGGTCTTTTTCACATTTTCACATTTAAACTTTTCTTCGTGTTTGACAACTTTCGAACGATTGTTGTAGCGTTAAATTTACCAACGACCAGTTGAGATTTTAACTGTTTATGAACAAACAAATTTTGCAAAATGATTCAAAAATTTGGTGTCGCATTATTATTAAATAAAATGCGGCACGTTTTGAGAAGTTAGGATAATTGAAAACCGGAAAACGTGGCGATTTAAGGCAACTTGCTCCACGATAAAAACAGCTAAAGAGTCTCGGCGACATTTAAAAAGCCGATATTTACGAAAGAATTTATAAAAAAGTCTTCGTGCAAATCTTTAGCACGGAGGCTTTTTTTTGTTTTGCCTGAAACTTAAAGTTGCCGAATTTAAGAAAAATTTATGTTCGAGATAGATTTCAAATTTGTCGAGCCGTTCGAGCTTGAAAGCGGCGAGAATTTAGATTCGATTGATCTGCGCTGCACGATTTACGGGAAATTGAACGCAGATAAATCGAATGCCGTTTTGGTATTTCACGCGCTGACGGGAAGTTCGCGCATTGCCGATTGGTGGCGCGATATGCTCGGCGCGGAATTCGGGTTGGACACATCGCGTTTTGCCTTTGTTTGCATCAATTATTTGGGATCGTGCTACGGTTCGACTTCGGCGAACTCTCTGAATAAAAAGGCAAAAATGCGCGGCAGAAACGCGCCGATTCTGACCGCCAAAGATATTGTCCGGTCAAATAATAAACTTCTGGAATATCTCGGAATCAAAAAATTTAAAGCGGTCGTCGGCGGTTCGGTCGGCGGAATGCTCGCACTGCAATTTGCTTCGGATTTTCCCGATTCAACCGAAAAATGCGTGGCAATCGGCGCAACGCCGCTCTCGCCGATGGGTTTGGCACTCAATCATCTGCAGCGGCAGGCTCTGAAAATTAATGACATCGGGTTTGCGCGGCAGATTGCGATGCTTTCATATAAATCATCGGAACTCTTTGACGGCAGATTTGCACGGAAACCGAACCGCAACGGCGAAAATCCGCGCCTCGATTACGAAAACCGTTTTGATGTCGCAGGTTATCTGGATTATCAGGGCGAGATTTTTGAAAAAAGATTCGAGCCGGAAAGCTATAAATTGATTACGAAAATAATGGATTTGTTTGATTTGTCTGACGCGGAAATCCGAAAAATAAAAGCCGAAACCTTTTTGATCGGAATTTCGAGCGACTGGCTTTTTCCGTCGAAGGATGTCAAAAA
>CAYUGW010000459.1:0-3932 GCA_964444245.1 uncultured Blastocatellaceae bacterium
AGAATGCTCGTCCAATTCGTCATAAACGAATGAAAACGGTTTTCCATATTTTGCAGGTAAGAAGCCGAACCGAGTGCGCGGTCGAGCTTTGAAGAGCCGCGTGCGTCAACATCTTCAAACGAATAGCGGAAATTCAAACTATTCCGTTCATTTGCCTGATAATCGATTCTCGAGTTAAACAGATAATTTTCAAGCGGCGCAGTCGCAAAACCGCGTGTGATTTGGCGAGCGGCAACATCGCGAATCCCGACAAAAACCGCGTCGTTCTGATCGCGCAGTTCGAACGCGCCGAAGGCAAAAAGTTTGTCTTTGACAAGCGGTCCGCCTAAGGTAAAAGCGTATTGCTGGCGATCAAACGGCGGTGTTTCTTGAGAATTATTTAGCGCGGCGGGCGATTCCTGCAATGATTTATCGCGGAAAAAAGCCGAGATCGAACCGCGCACATCGTTCGTCCCGCCTTTGGTGACGACATTTATCACCGATGAAGCCGAACGCCCGTATTCCGCCGTAAAACGGTTTGTCGCCATCTGAAATTCCTGAACCGCATCCTGCGAGATATTGATCAGCGCGCCGCCGACAACATCATCATTATTGTCCGTGCCGTCAATCATCACATTCCCGCCGCGCCCCAATTGTCCGGCGGAAGAAATAATAACCGTGTTGGTTTTCGTCGGATCAAAATTCGGCGCGGGCGAATTTCCCGGAGTTAAAAGCGCGAGTTCGAGAAAATTGCGACCGTTCAAGGGAAGATTCGAGATTTCTTTTTCGTCAATTACTTCATCAATTTTTGAGGTTTTTGTGTCAACAAGCGGTGTTTCAAAAATTGTAACTACATTGATTAGCTCCGCAAGATTAAGCTTTTTATCAATATTTACTGTTTGCCCGACTCTTAAATTTACTACTGTTTCACTATCAATAAAATTTGTAGATTCAGCTTTTACGCCGTATTCGCCAACAGGTAAATTAGAAATCACATAAACGCCCTCTTCATTAGTCGCAGCCGTGCGCGTTAAATTCGTTGCTTTATTGGTTGCGGTAACAGTCGCGCCCGGAATCACCGCGCCGTTCGGATCGGTCACAACGCCCGTCAAAGTAGCCGTCGGCTGCTGGGCAAAAACCGCGCCCGTCAAAATAAACAATAACGCCAAAGAAATAATCGAAAAAACGTATTTTCTCACGCCTTAAACCTCTTAAATTTTAATTTTTACCCGCTTGAAGATTGTCGGAAATTGTAACAGCAGTTTTGTAAATAAACAAATAATGAATTGTTAAAATTAAAAGCGGAAAAGTCGAGAAATACTTTGCGAACTTTGCGAACTTTGCGTTAAAAACTTTTTCTTAACCGCAAAGGACGCAAAGTTTTTCGCAAAGATCGCAAAGTGAACTTTTTTATTTTCTGAATCATTCAAAGACAAAAGCTTTACCTTTTACCTTTTACCTTTTACTTTTTACCTTATCTCATTCCCGTCCGCGTCGAGTTTGATAACTTCGCCGTAATTCAGCTCGCGAATTCCCTTTTCGACCTTTTCCAGATCGCCGACGATGATCCAGATGATTTCATCCGGACGGACGAATTTTTTCGCCGCATTTAAAAGCTGCGCTTCGGTCAAACCGCGCATTGACGCGGCGTAATTCGACCAGTAATTATCGGGCAGATTGTAATTGACGAGATCGATTGCCGCCGCTTCGAGTGCGGAAAGCGTTTCAAATCTTCCCGGAAGCCGCAGAGTCATATTCCGCATAATGCTCTCGAATTCCTCGCCCGATACGGGACGATTTCCGGCGACATCGGCGATTTCCTTTTTGACTTCGATCATCGATTCTTTGGTTTTATCGGTTTGCACGGGTGCGAGAACGAGAAAAGTTCTCTGTCCGCGTGAATTTCGCAATTGTCCGCTCGTTCCGTAACTCCAGTGTTTATCGAGTCTTAAGTTTCGGTTTAAGCGCGAGGTCGCCATTCCGCCGAAGTTTTGAAAAACGGGCTGCGCCGCTAAATCTTCCGATTGTCCGCTCGGTTCGGAAATATGAGCGGCAAGAATCGTTGACTGCGACGCGCCCGGACGATCAAGCAAATAGATTTTTTTACCCGGAGTTTTCGCCACGGTCGTCAGATTTTTCTTCGGCGCATTGCCCGCCGCCCAATTTCCCAAGGCGGCTTCAAGCATCGGAACTACAGCGGCAAGCGTCGTGTCGCCGGTTACGATAACGGTCGAATTTCCGGGTTTGAACCAATCGGAGTGCCATTTCAACAAATCTTCGCGCGTGATTGATTGAACCGAGCTTTCGGTTCCCGAAGCGGGTTTGCCGTAGGCGTGATCTGCGCCGTAAATAATCGAAGGCATTACGCGCATAGCAAGCGGATTCGGCGAGGCTTTTTCCTGCGCGATCTGCGAGATGCGGTTTTGTTTCTGAATCGAAAACTGATTTTGGGGAAACGCCGGATTCAAAACGACATCGGCAAAAATTTCGAGCGAAGGTTTCAGATTTGCCGCCGTTGACTGCAAGCGAACAAACGACATATCGAGCGAGCTTCCCGTATTGAGATTTGCGCCCAAAGAATCCAGTTGATTGACGATCTGAAACGCGTCGCGCGTTTTCGTGCCTTCGTCCATCAAACCCAAAGCGAGCGTCGCAAGCCCTGATTTGGCGACCGAATCCGAAGAAGTTCCGGCATCGACCGCGAGCGCGACATTTACAATCGGCGCGGAATGTCTTTCGAGCAGAACGACGTTCAGACCGTTTTTGAGTTTCGCGCGCTGAACCTTCGGAAAACTGATTTCCGGCGGATTGCCGAGCGGCGGAATAATTTTGCGGTCAACCAGAGTTTTTCCGGCGGCGAGTCGTTCAAACGGTTTGACTAGCATCGTGTAATGATTCGCTTTTAACCATTTGTTCGCCGTCGCTTTGACCTGTTCGGGCGTGGCGTTTGCCATCCATTCGAGGCGCGTCAAATAAAAATCGGGCGAACCGCCGTAAGTCATACTTTCCGCCAAAATATCAGAGCGACCGCCGAAACCGCCGAGGCGTTCCGCACCGCGCAGAAAACCTGCCAGATTGCGGCTTTGCGCTCTCTGCAATTCTTCGCTCGTGATGCCTTTTTCCAGAACTTCATTGAGAACAGTTTCGATTTCGCGCTCGACCAACGCCGGATCAACGCCGGGTTTGATCGTGGCGATCAAAAACAAACTGCCAGCCAATTCGCCTTCGCGTACGGATGCCGAAACATTCGTCACCAATTCCTTTTCATAAACCAGACGCTTTGTCAGCCGCGCACTTTTCGAACCCGTCAGAACATCCGCCAGAAGTCCTAAATCCTGCAATTCCTTATCCTTCCAATTCGGCGCGTGATAAATGCGGTAAATTCTTGCCTGCGGAACTCTGTCCTGCATTTCGTCGCGGATATTTCGATCAAACGTCGGAATCCATTTTTCCGTTCGCGGCAGAGGCGGTCCGGGTTTGATGTCGCCGAAATATTTTGTCACGAGTTCGAGAGCCTTTTCCGCCTTTATATCGCCGGCAAGCGAAATTACGGCGTTATTCGGTCCGTAATAGGTCGCATACCATTCCTTTATGTCTTCCAGAGTTGCGGCATCCAAATCTTCCATTCTGCCGATCGGCGACCACGAATACGGGTGCGAATACGGATAAATCTTTCCGGCAATTTCCGAGAAAACCCTGCCGTACGGCTGATTTTCGCCCTGCCGTTTTTCGTTTTTGACCACGCCGCGCTCGCGCTCCAGCATTTCGCTTGAAATATAATTGGCAAGGAAACCCATTCTGTCGGCTTCTAAAAAGAGCGTTTTTTCGAGCGCGGAAACCGGAACGTCTTCAAAAAAATTCGTCCGGTCGGTGCTGGTCGTGCCGTTGCGGTTGTTCGCGCCGAGATCGTCCATCGCCTCGCGGAAACCGAACGGGTGATTTTCCGAACCGTT
>CAYUGW010000460.1:0-3917 GCA_964444245.1 uncultured Blastocatellaceae bacterium
CCACCATTTTATCTCTCGAATTCAACGACAAATCTTCTGATCGGCTCTTCTTCATCACCAAGCATTTCGGTTAAATTTGCCTGCTTCAAACCGTTTGTTTCAAAACGCGATAAATCTTTGTGTGATAAAGCCCACGGCAAACCTTCGGGTTCTTCGTCGTCTTCGCGTCCGCGCGTAACGACGATCAATTCACCGTTTTCCGCAACAAAACTGCTGATCGCGTCAATCGTTTTTTCGCGCAGATCAAGCGGCAAAGCCTGAATCGTATAAACTTCCAGAACGAAATCAAAGACGTTTTGCCATTCTTCGGGTGCGTCGAATAAATCAGCCGTTTGAAAAACAATATCAGTTTCTTTATGAAGTTTCCTCGCCCATTCGATTGCCTTCGGCGACACGTCAAAAGCCGTCACGCGAAAACCGAGTTCGTCCAAGAATTTCGCATCATCGCCCAGACCGCAGCCGACGACGAGCGCGTTTCTGCCGTTTCCCTGCAAATCTGCATTTTCCGCCCAAGTTTTTAAAAATCTGTTCGGCTCTAAATCCGCCCACGGAATATGCTCGTTATTGCCTTCGGCTTCCGCGTAAAGCGCGTCAAACCATCCCGTGGGATCGCCTTTTTCAATAAAACTGCGGGCTAATTCTTCCGTGTGTTTTCGAATTTCTTCAATCGTTTTATCGCTTTGCATAAAAACATTTTCCAACATAGAAAGTAAATAAACAAAGGCGTTTTTCAAAAAAACTAAGGTATAAAATAACTACCTGTTTATGTGGGGAATTTAGTTGATTTTTCGATTAAAATAACGCCTCGGTAGTTTTTGTAAATTATTTTTACCAACTTACTGAAAAGCTATAATTTAAGATCGAGGAGAAAAAATGAAATTCAAAACTTTAATCATAACGACTGTTCTAATGCTTTCCGCAAATATTTTCGGGCAAACAAATCCGGCGCAAACCGATGTTGATAATATGTGTAATGTTTCGGCTTATATAACCGATAAAGACCCGAACGGGTTGAATGTCCGCTCAAAACCGGATTCGAAATCAAAAGCCGTCGGCACGATTCCGTTTAATGCGGATGGAACGGTCGTTGATATTATCGGCGCGAAAGGAAGCTGGGTAAAAATCGAAAACGCTTACACGGCGGATGAATCAAGCGTTTTTTCAAAAACGGGCTGGGTTTACGCGCCGCTTCTCGCCGTTTCGACAAGTCGGCAGGACGGTAAAAATCAATCGGTCAGCGCATATAAAACGCCGTATTTGACTGCGGAAATCGCCGCGTCGCTTCCGCTTTTTAAGGAATACAAAGTCGCAGGATGCCACAACGGTTTTGTAAAAATCACGATTCCGCAAACGGGCGGAAACATTCTCGGTTGGCTCGCGATGGAAAACACCTGCGATTCGCCCTGGACGAATTGTTCGTAAATTGAAAATGTTATTCTGAAATTTCAAACGAAAAAACGCTCTATTCGACCGGAGCGTTTTTTTCGTTCCAGGCAGTCCAGCCGCCTTTCATCGAAAGTATATTCTGATAACCCATTTTTTGCAGATTGTCCGCCGCGAGCGCGGAGCGATAACCGCCGCCGCAGTAGAGAATAATTTCCGTTTCCTTTTCGGGAAATTTGTGAATAATATCGCGTTCGATCACGCCGCGCCCGATGTGAACGGCACCCTTCGCGTGTTTTTCATTCCATTCATTGTCTTCGCGGACATCAATTAAAATCGTGCCGTTTGCTTGTTTCGCCAGAGTTTCTTCGACCGAAATTTCCGTAATTTCCGGCATTATGCCGGCAACCAGTTCTTCAAATTCTTTTGAATGATCCATAATTTTTTTTCTAAATCTTCCGCAAGTAATTTCGCTTCTCGCGTTCTCTAAACATTAAAGTTGGAAACAACAAAAAAAACAAACAGGAGAAAACAAAAAATGAAAAAATTAACTTTAATTGCGTTATTGCTCGCTTGCATTGCGCTCGGCGCGTGCAATAAGGATTCGGAAGTCGAGGCGTTTATCACGGAATTTGACGCGACAACCAATGAAATGGTGGCAAAGATCAACGAAAATCCGTCTTCCTCCGGAATCGAAGCGGCGCACAAGGCTTTCGAAGCCAGAAAGCCTTCATTAAAAGCCAAATTCGAATCCTTCAAAAATGCCCGGGAAATGCAGGTCAGCAAAGATGTGCAGAAGAAAATGATGGACAGTGCGGAGAAAAACGGCAAGGCTTTAGCGGCGGCGATCACGAACAATCAGGCGAAATTTGCCGGCGATAAAGATGCGATGGAAAAGTTTCAGGCGATGATGAAGGATTACGCCGACACTTTCAAAATGTAACGACAACAGCGTTTCAGACAAACCTTTTTCGAGTTTTCAAATTGAACAAAATGCGGTTCAAACTCTCCCTGAATTGCATCAAGTGAAGACTCGAAATGAAAAGCGACCGGGAAAAACTTCGGTCGCTTTTTCTTTTTGCCGTAAATTCTTATAATGTTTAGTTTGGATTTCAAAATTTTATTTACAAACAAAGAGGAATTTTAATGGCAGAACAATTTGATGTAACGATTATCGGAAGCGGTCCGGGCGGTTATGTGGCGGCAGTGCGCGGATCGCAGATGGGTTTAAAAGTAGCACTTATCGAAAAAGAAAAAGGCGAGCGTCTTGGCGGAACGTGCGGTTTGCGCGGCTGTATTCCGACGAAAGCCCTTTTAAATGCGGCGCATCTTTATCAAAAAGCCGGACATTTCGAGGATTTCGGTCTCAAGGTCGAAGGATTGAGTTTTGATTGGGAAAAGGTTCAAAAATACAAAGCGGACGTTGTTGCCAAAAATTCGGCGGGCGTGTCCTATCTGATGAAGAAAAATAAAATTACCGTTTTCAACGGTTTCGGCAAAATTACCGGCAAAGGCAAGGTCGAAGTCGCCTTTGAAGACGGCAAAAAGGAAACGATTGACACGAAAAATATCATCATCGCGACGGGTTCGGTCGTGCGCCCGATTCCGGGCTTTGAAACCAACGGCAAACAGGTCGTCAATTCCGATCACATTTTAGAACTCGAACGCGTTCCGAAATCAATGGTCGTCATCGGTTCGGGCGCGGTCGGCGTGGAATTTGCCAGCGTTTATGCGCGTTTCGGCTGCGAAACGACCGTTGTCGAATTATTGCCCAGAATCGTTCCGCTCGAAGACGAAGAAGTTTCCAAACAGCTCGAACGCTCGTTCAAAAAACAAAAGATCAACGTATTAACGGGTGTAAAGCTCGACACGATGAAAAAGCTGAAAAATTCGGTAAAAGTTTCGGGCAAAGATGCCAAAGGCAAAGACGTTGCGCTCGAAGCCGAAATGATTCTCGTTGCCATCGGTCGGATGCCATTTATAGAAAACCTCGGCTTGGAAAATACAAAAGTCGTCGTCAATCCGCGCGGCACGATCAAGGTCAATGAATTTTTTGAAACCGACGAACCGAACGTTTATGCCATCGGCGACGTGATTGACACTGCCTGGCTCGCTCATCTCGCTTCAAAAGAAGGCATCAATGTCGTTGAAAAAATCGCCGGCAAAAAGGTCGAGCCGATCAAACCGAATCTCGTCCCGAACTGCACATATTGCGATCCGGAAGTCGCTTCGGTCGGCTTAACCGAAGCCAAGGCGCGCGAAGCGGGTTATGACGTAAAAGTCGGCAAATTCCCGTTCTCGGCTTCAGGAAAAGCGCGAATCCTGGGCGAAACCGACGGATTCATCAAAATCGTCGCCGAAAAGAAATATGACGAAGTCCTCGGCGTTCACATCATCGGACCGCACGCGACGGAACTGCTGGCGGAAGCCGTCGTCGCCATGGCTCTCGAAACCACCGCCGACGAACTCGGCAGAACGATCCACGCGCACCCGACAGTTTCCGAAAGCATGATGGAAGCCGCCGAAGGCGTTCA
>CAYUGW010000461.1:0-3917 GCA_964444245.1 uncultured Blastocatellaceae bacterium
ATTTTTCTAATGTTCGAGGAGAAAGATCATTGCAAAATTTTCCGTGTCGAAAGCGATTGCAAATCTGTATTTATGTGTTTTTGTATTTTTTTGCTTTATTCAAATCGAAGAACATATTTTGATTTGAAATCTGAAATTTGAAATCTGAAATTTCAATCCCATTTTCCGGTTTTTTGCAGTTTTTTGATTTTGCGTTTTGCCAGTTCGCGTTTGAGCGTGGTCATCCGGTCGAGAAAAACGATGCCGTCGCAATGATCGGTTTCGTGCAAGGCGCAGCGCGCCGTTAAATCTTCGCCGTCGAGTTCTTGAAAATTTCCGAAAACGTCCTGATAACGCACGATTGCCCGCAGTTCGCGTTTTACTTTTGTATAAATTCCGGGAAACGAAAGACAGCCTTCATCGCCGTTTTGTTCGCCTTCGACGTGAATAATCTCGGGATTGATCAGCGCGATTTTTTGCGTTCGGTCTTCGCCGCCCGAACAATCCATCACGAAAAGTCTTTTAGACACACCGACTTGCGGCGCAGCCAAGCCGACACCGTGCGCCGAATACATCGTTTCAAACATATCTGCGACGAGTTTTTGTAAATCTTCGTTAAACTCGTCTTCCGAAACAGGTTTCCCGACTGTTAGCAAAACAGGTTCGGGATAGTGCGTAATTCTCAAAATCGCCATAACTTCATTTTATAGTGCGTTTGGAAAAAAGTTAAATAATAAAATGTTTTATTTTTTTTCCGATTCTCAGCCAAACTGCAAAAGTTTTTCTTTTCTTTAATTCAATTTTCGTTTCGTTTTTTATTAAAAATATTCCTCTGATATCGAAATCAAAACTTTTTACGACAAAGTTTTTGCCGAAACCGGAAAATTCCAGTTTCGCTTGTTCAAATTTAGCTAAATCATTTATCCACAAAGTTTCAAAATCTTTTTTCTGTAAAAATGCTGAAAATTCAAAAGCATCTTCGAGATGTTTTTTGACCGATTTCGGATTAAAAACGCTTGAAAATTCTCTAAAATAATTTTCAAATGAATCTTCCAAAATTTTTCGCGTCAAAGGCAATAATCTTTCAGCCTCGCGCAGACGTTTATAAAAAAGCGAATCGGCAAAAGCATTTATTTCACCGGGCAAAATTTCTTTGATGTCGGAAATTTCCTTTTCGTTTAAAAAATTTTCCCTGCCGATCTTTTCGGGTTCGGACAAAAATTCACGGCGGAAATTTTCGTCCGTGTAAAGTTTTGCCAGTAAATTTTGCTGATCCAAAAGACTCATCTTTTCTACCGGAATCTTAAGAAAAAAGAGCCGGTTACGCGTAACCTGCTCTTTTTTTCTTAAGACGTAAAAAAATCAGCCGAATCAAACCGCCGCCGCCGCCCCTGCTTCGGCTACCGTGTGATCGTCTTCGACCGAACTTCCCGAAACGCCGATGCCGCCGATAATATCGCCGTTTTCATTCTTTAAGGGAATTCCGCCCGGAAACGTGATCAAGCCGCCGTTTGAATGCTCAATGTTAAACAGCGATTCGCCGGGTTGGGAAAGTTTGCCGATTTCGCCCGTCGGCATATCGAAAAATCTGGCGGTTTTCGCTTTTTTGATCGAAATGTCGATACTTCCGAGCCACGCGCCGTCCATTCTGGCAAAGGCTTTCAGATTTGCGCCCGCATCAACGACCGCAATATTCATTTTCGTGCCGATTTCAACGGCTTTTTTCCGCGCTGCTTCAACGATTTTTTGTGCTTGTTCTAACGTTATATCACTCATAATTTCTCCTAAAAGTCTGTTTGATAATAGCTTAGCACATTAAAATTGAAAATAAATTCTTATCTATTCGATTTCCAACGAAATTTTAGCGAATGGCTGTAAATCTCCATATTGATCGGGTTCATTTTCATTACTGAGCGGTATAGTTTTTGCTTACTTGAAAATTACTAAACATTTTAGGATGTTCCCCTACGAAACACACTAAAAACACGAAAGAAAACTGGTTGACTCAAAATTATTTCTTTTTTTCGTCTTTTTAGTGTGTTTCGTAGGCAAAATTTTTCGGTTTTAATTCTCTTGCAATTTTTAGACCGCTCAATAATTATTCATTTTCTTTTTCCTGATTTTTATAAAATCATTCGATTGAATTTTTATTAATTGTTCCTACAACAGCAATAATTCCTTTTTCTTGTCCGCGCCCAATAGAAATTTCTGCGCCGTCTCTAATTTGAGAAAATTCCTCAACTGTAAAAATATTTTCAAAAGCATTGTTTCCATAGCAAGAATTTGTATATGCTTTACCATCTATTTTTATAATAAAGGGTACACTCAACATCTGGCAGGGTATGTCAGGGATTTTAACAGTTAATCTGACAAAGGGATGTTTACCATTAACTCTACTTAATTTAATAATTGGTTCTTTCGCCTTTAATTCTTCCTCCGATGTTGCATATTCAGAAGGGATGAAAACTGTGCCGGGTAAAACAATTCGTGAGGCTAAATCTTTTTCTTCAGTTTTTGAAAGTGCTAATTTGAGGCTGCCGTTGCGGAGACTGTCAGCATATAGTATGGCGGAAATTCTATTTGGTTCTGTTTTGTGCGTAGCTAATTTATTGCTATCAAGCCAAATACTAAAATCTGTAAATTCCGGTAATGGTTTTTCTGTAATAATCGAGAAACGAAATGCAGTTTTAGTGGGCGGTTTATGGCGACTCAACTTTAATAGTTCGAGCAAATCAATTACTTCAACTTGATATTTAACAATTTTAATTTCTCCAATAGAAATTGACGTATTTGCCTCTGAGATCAACTTACCTTTTGTTTCATAAATTTTTATTTTGCCCTGAGCTAAGCAAATTGATGAAGATCCTAAAACACTCACAAATATAAAAATATTAAAGATTTTTACAAAAAACTTCATTTTTACTCCATTATCCTGAACTCAAATAAATTGGCTTTCAAAATTTATCAAATGCCGCGCTTTTTCAATTTCTTCCACAATTTCTTCAAACGGCGGAAAATTTCCGTCGCGTTCTAAAATCGCTCCCTTGACATCGCATCTGGCGCAAACTTCTTTGAAAACTTCCCAGATTTCAGTTTCGGTTTTGTGCGAATGCGCATCAATCAAAAGATTTCCGTGCGTGTGCGAGCCGACAAAATGAAGCTGAATGACTCGTTCGAGCGGGATTTCGTCAAGAAATTTCCGCCAGCAAAAATCGAAATTTCTCGAATTGATGTAAAGATTCGTTACGTCAAGCAGAAGCCCGCAATCGGTTTCTTCCAGAATTTTCGTAATAAATGCGGCTTCGCTCATTTCCGACGATGGAAAGCGCACCACATAAGTTATATTTTCCAGAATCAGAGGCGTATTGATGCGATTTTTAACGCGCGTAATATTTTTGACAAAAACCTTTAAGGCTTCATTTGTGTAAGGAACGGGCGCGAGATGACCGATGTTTTTGCCGCCCGATTTTGTAAAACATAAATGATCGCTAAACCATTCGGGCTGAACATCTTCGACCAAATCGGCGAATTTTTCCAGATATTCTTCGTCAATTCCTTCCGCACTGCCAAGCGACAGATCGAGCCCGTGCGGAATTAAAGAAAAATGCTGTTTGAGCAATTCCAGTTCTTCCTTCTTAAAATCATTCGAATCGAAATAATGATCGGCGGTAATTTCCAAAAAATCAATTTTCGCACGGTGCAAAAAAATATCGGCGCGAAATTGTTCCCGAAAACCAATTCCAACGCCGATTTTTTTTAAAGTGTTCATATTAAAGACTTTTTAAGCGGTTAAGCAAAAGTAATCAGGTTTATTGCTTTATTAAATTAGGCGATTAATCCGGTAATTTCAATTACTTGAAAAAGATTTCCACTTTTGCCTTTTGCCTTTTGCCTTTTGCTTTACTGTTTAACTACAACCGCCGCAACCGCCGCCGCAT
>CAYUGW010000462.1:0-3912 GCA_964444245.1 uncultured Blastocatellaceae bacterium
TTTTGGATTTTGGATTTTGGATTTTGGATTTTTCTTCTGTTTTAGTTAGATATTTTGATAAAACATCAACATTTTTTTTTCAGAAGCGATTGATTGAAAACCAATCCAAAATCCAAAATCTAAAATCTAAAATTACTTATCTCTGTGTTCGATTACTTCGTCAATCAAGCCGTAATCCTTTGCTTGCGCGGCGGACATTATGCGGTCGCGCTCCACATCGAGTTCGACCTGATCGTAGGATTGTCCCGAATGATGGGCGATGATCCGCGATGTCATCTCTCTCATCCGCAAAATTTCCTGCGCCATAATCCGGACATCGGTTTCCTGCCCCGACGCGCCGCCCGAAGGCTGATGAATCAACACGCGTGAATGCGGCAGAGCAAAGCGTTTGCCCTTCGCGCCCGCCGTTAAAAGCAAAGCTCCCATCGAAGCGCATTGCCCGATACAAATGGTCGTTACATCGTTTTTGATAAACTGCATCGTGTCGTAGATCGCCATTCCCGCCGTTATCGAACCGCCGGGCGAATTGATATACAAATTGATGTCGCGCTCCGGGTCTTCGGCTTCCAGAAAAAGAAGCTGGGCGACGATCAGATTGGCGATCATATCGTCAATCGGTGTGCCGATAAAAATAATACTGTCTTTTAATAAACGCGAATATATGTCGAAAGCACGCTCGCCGCGCGAAGTTTGTTCGACAACCATTGGAACTAAAGCCATAATATTTCCTCTTCTTTCTAAAGTTTGTCTGAATATAGAGAATCTGCGTTTAAGAACTACTTTAACTTTTTGGAGATAAACTGTTGAAATGACAGCTTTGTCATTGGTTGTAGATTTTACATTTTATCTTCCAAATTGCAAACTCCCGGAATAAATTTTTTGTTCACCAGTAACGGAATTTATATTCTTTTAAAAATAAATCTAACTATCGCGGCTTTCTGCACATCAGCGGGCGAAGGCTGAAAACTTTTCTTGTTAGAACTATTTTTCAAATATCATAAATCCGACACATTTGAATTTAATCTTTTTTAGCCGTTTTTTTCTTGGTTTCCTTTTTCGGCTCTTCTTTTTCAGCTTTTTCAGCCTTCGGTTTCTTTTCAGATTTCGCCGCCTTCTTTTCCGGTTTTTCGTCCGCGACAGCGTCTTTTTCGGTTTCAACCGCGACCGGTGCCTTTGTTTCGTCAATCCATTCGCCGTCGGTAACTTTGGCGTTTGCAACCAGAGCCTCGACCGCTTTTCTCGTTCTGAGACTGTTGGCAATATTGGCTTCGCCGCCTTCCTGCTGACTTATGGAAGTGCGAATTTCTTCCGGCGAAACCTGATAATAATTTGCCATCTGCTCGATTTCAGCGGCGATTTCTTGGCTCGAAACCTCGGCGTTTTCAAGTTCGGCAACCTTTTCAAGAAGAATCGCGCCGCGCACGTCACGCTCGGCTTGCCCGCGCATCTGGCTGTAAGCCATTTCGATAAATTCTTTTTCAACCTTGCTCAGATCAACGCCGCGCTGCGCCAGATCCTGCCCGAAATTATTTAAAAGATTCCGCGCCTGCATATCGATCAGCGCGTTCGGAACTTCAAACGGATGCGATTCGATAAGTTTGGCAATCAGTTCATTTCGAACGCGATTGTCGGCTTCGGTAAATGCAACTTGCTCCAGATCGGCGCGCAGTTTTTCGCGCAAATCGCTCATTGATTCAAAACCCTGATCCAGACTCTGCGCCCATTCATCATCCGCTTCGGGCAGTTCCATCTTCCCGACGGATTTTACGACCGCCTTATAATTCAAAGTTTTCCCGGCTAAAGCGGGCGAAGAAAATTCCTGAGGGTATTCAATCGTAAATTCCTTGACATCATCTTCTTTCAGACCGACGAGATTTTCGGTAAAGGACTTTTCAATTCCAGTGTCGCCGAGCGTTATCTCCAGATTTTCCGCAGAAATCGGTTCGGCATCCGGCGTGTCGGCAAAAACACCTTCCAAATCAACCAGAATCGTATCGCCTTCTTCGGAAGCACGATCTTCGACCGGAATCAGCGAAGAAAATTCCTGACGACGTTCGTCAATAATCGCATCCATTTCGCTGTCTTCGACGGGTTTGACGCGGCGCGTAATTTCCAAAGCTTTGTAATCGGGCGTTGGAATTTCCGGCATAACTTCAACGTGTACGTGCAGTTTGACTGGCTCAGAACCGTTTAATTTGACATTTTCGGCATTATCCAGATGCAGCTGCGGTTCGACCAGCGGTGTTAATTCGTGCTGCCGGATCGCTTCCGTAACTTTCGGCGCGAGCAATTCCTGCAAAACGTCTTGACGGATTTCATTTTTATAACGCAGACGCACGACATCAACCGGTGCATTACCTTTGCGAAATCCGGGAACCTGAGCCGATTTCGCGTATTTTTGGCTGACCTTATTATAAACCGCTCTGACGGCTTCGGGTTCGATTTCGATTTTAATTTCTCTTTGCGTCGGAGATACTTCGACTAATTCTGTTTTCATTATATTTTTTAAGTTTTATTAGATTTTATGGTTCAAAAGTTCTTGTTAAATCTCTCAAAACAAGAATAACCAACTTGGCAATAAAAGTCGAATTGAGATTTTTCAGTAGAAAAAATCAAAGTTTCGATTAAAAATAAATTGTTTGACAAACAAAAAAACAGCAGGTTCGGCAAAACTGAAAACCTGCTGTTTTTATTTAATTTTGATTAATTTTTAATCATCCCATTCAACGGTAAATCTATATCTGTCAGCACCGCCTTTTGAATCTGTTATCCTGATAATGGTCGTATAATTATTGCGTCGGCTCGGTTGCTGAACCACGCGAACTCTTCCGCGCCCGTCATGCTTATTCACTCGAGCGCGTCCGACATCACGTCCGCCGCGTCTGTAGCCGCCGCGTCCCGAAAACTGCGCTCTTCCATCGCGGTATGTCCTGCCACTGACCGTTCTTGTATTGGCTCTTCTGCCGCGAATCGTAACTTCGACGACATCATCAACCGTTCCGCGCCAGGTCATCGTCTGGGCATTAACACTTTCCGAACTTCCGAAAATAAAGATTGCCCCGAAAATGGCAATCGCTAAAGCTAATTTTTTCATTTTTATTATATCTCCTCTACAAATTATTGAATTGATTGGGGAAAGAGTTATTCTTGACAAAACATAGATGTTCTGACAAGAAATTCAGGTTGTTTTAAAAATCGCTAAATTACGAAAAAAATTTGGTGCTGAGGGCGAGACTCGAACTCGCACGCCTTTCGGCACAGGATTCTAAGTCCTGCGCGGCTACCAATTACGCCACCTCAGCAATACAATTAATTTTCTAACATTAATTCCTTATAGTTTTTCGCCCAGAATAATTATCTGTTAAAGCATGACAGTTTGGACATAATAGTTGTAAATTATTCAAGCGATTATCAAATTTATTACCATTTTTATGATGTAGCTCAAGTGGAATTGATTCGCCCAACCATTTTTCTAATTCACATTTCTCACATACTTTTCTTTTTAAATTATCTTCCAATAATTTTAATTTAAGTTTGTGACTATTTATTGTACTGCCCTCAAACAAATACTCCGAAGCTTTTTTTCTACTTGGAGATTGATTATGTCCAAGTCCACCCATATTCCCCTTATAAATTATTCCCATTTTTTTCAAATAGGAATTAAGAGTATCTTGTTTACAATTGAGTTTTCTGCAAATATAAACTTTTGGGCGAGCTTGAGATATCCATAATTCAATTTCTTCTTTTCGTTCCAAAATATCTTTTCTCATTACATTGAAGAATAAAAAAAAGTAGAAAGTTTTAACCTTCGATTGTAAAACAGCCAAAAATGAATTTAGCTAAAAGAGTAGAGATTGTCTAGCAAATCAATCGCAAATTACAAATCGCAAATCGCGAATAATTTCATTTTTT
>CAYUGW010000463.1:0-3910 GCA_964444245.1 uncultured Blastocatellaceae bacterium
ATTTGAAATCCGGAATCGCTTTGCCTTGAACCGAAAAACAAACGAATTCCCGGCTTAAATCGGCGACCTTAAAATCTCCGGCAAGAGTAAATCTTTCGAGATTTTGCAAAACCGTTTCGTAAGTTTTCGCTTCCGTGTCGAAATAAAATTTGCCGCCCGATTTCCAAACTTTGACAACCGCCAAAAGCCTTCCCTGCGCATTCGGAAATGCGGCGTTCATCCACGAGTTTTCCGGTAGAGTTTTGACATCGTTGGTAATCAATCCGCTCAAAAACAACTCGCTTTCAGAGCCGGAAACTTCGATCAAACCGCGATTTTCAAATTCGATAATTCCTGCGCCCGATTCGCGCACCTGCAAATATTCATCTAAAAAATGTTCGTTCATAATCGTGTAAAATCAAAAAGGATATACAAAAATAATAGAATATTTTTCGATCCTATTCATCTTGTATATCCTTTTAAGAATTAATTTGCCCGCGAATAAACGCGAAAAAGCGCGAAACAAAAATTAAATCAATAGACATTATTTGAAAGAATAAACCACGCGCGTCACACAAAGTTTTCACGAAGTTTTTTTTGACAAAAATCAGCATTTGATTGAAAATCGCCACTTATCAAACAGAATTTTCGTGTTTCTTCGTGTAGCTTCGTGGTTTATTCTTTATTTCAAATAATGTCTAATAAAATTTTAGCGAAATTTCGCGCCCTTTCGCGGGAAAACTTTTAAATTTAATAGCTTTCAGGTTCTTCAATTTCGCAGGAAATTCCTTTGATCGGAATTGCCTGTATTTTATTCGTTTTAGTGTTTGCCCGCCACGCTTTTCTAACTTTATAGGTTTTGCTTTTCGCCAGATAATCCGCTAAAACGATCAGATTCAAATCTTCTTCGTCATCGATCGTGCAGGGAAACGTAAAACCCCGCAAAATTTCCTGATTTTTTTTCAGAGCCGGCAAAAACAGTACGTCTTTAACCTGCCATTTCGGAACTCCTCTTGCGTTGCGGCTCGTAATGCGGGCAAGCCAGAGCATTTCGGTCTTGCCCTTCTTCATCCGCGAAACGGCGTAATTATCATCTTCCAAAAGACTTCCGCCTAAATCCTTAACGCCGTTCGGCAGGGTTTGATTATAACTTACGCCCGTGTATTTATAACCGATATACGTTCTTTTTTGTGCGAGAATATAAGACGGAATTGCCAAAAACATAAGCAAAACCAACAGCCGAAACTTCATAAGCCGAAAACTCCTTGTTCTTATCCTTTTAAATTGTATGTTTTTCTACGCGTTTTTGGAAGAGATTTTTTGAATCGCCGCTTCTAAAACTTTGTAATCTTCGAATTGTTCCTTTTCACGTCGGTATGATGCGAGAACTTGCGGACTTGGATGATAAAGCGGAACGAGAAGATGCGCGTTCCAGCGGAGAATTTTTCCAATATCCGTTTTCAACGAAAATTGATGATACTCCAATAATTTCAACGCTTCAAGCGAAACCGCGCCTAATGTAACAATTATTTTCGGATTTATCAGTTCGATGGTTCTTTTCAGAAAAAGCGAACAATTTTTCATCTCGCTTTTCTTCGGATTGCGGTTCGCACCCGAAGGTTTTCGCGGGCTGCACAAAACGGCGTTGGTAATGAAAATTTCCTCGCGTTTTAAGTTTATCGAATCGAGAAATTTCTGAAAATTCGCGCCCGATTTATCGCCCGAAAAAGGTTTCCGCGTTCGGTCTGCGCCCTGCCTGCCGGGAGCTTCGGCAATAAACAACACTTTCGCATTGATATTGCCGTTAAGCTCGCTCAAAACGGCGGTTCTGTCGCGCATCGCTTCGCAAATCAGGCATTTTTGCGCTTCACTCGAGAGTTGCCGGAATAGCATTTGTTTAGTTTGATTCATCGAAAATAAGTATAAATTATGTTAGATTTAATTGTATGAGCAAACGCGAAAAACTGTTAGAAAATTTAATGACTGGAGCGCAAGCGTCCCGCTTGCAATGAGCGCGTGAGCGCGAAAAAGCCTTTGCTCTAAATAATCTTGATTTTAACCAAACGATTTTCCACCGCTTTTGCGGCGGTTGCAAGCGGGGACGCTTGCGCTCCAGTCAAAAATATATATGAACCAAATAACGGAAGAAAAAGTTTTAGAAAAACTGGCAAATATTATTGATCCCGATTTGAACAAAGACATCGTAACTTTGGGATTTATCAAAGATTTAACCATCAACGGCGGCGAGGTTTCGTTTCGCATTGTTTTGACGACTCCGGCGTGTCCGGTCAAAGAAGCGTTTGAAGCGGAAGCGCGCGAACTCGTCGCTTCAATCGAAGGCGTTGAAAACATCGAAGTTATAATGGACGCGGAAGTTCCCCAGGGGCGCGGAATCGCCGGCAATATGGCTCTGCCGGATATTAAAAATATTATCGCGGTTTCATCCGGCAAAGGCGGTGTCGGGAAATCAACGCTTGCGGTAAACTTAGCGGTTTCGCTCGCTCTGGACGGCGCGAAGGTCGGTTTGATGGACGCGGATGTTTATGGACCGAATGTGCCTTTAATGTTGGGGCTGTCGCAAAAACAGCCGTCGGCAATGAACGGAAAGATTGTTCCGCTCGAAGCCTTCGGCGTAAAAATGATCTCGATGGCGGTTCTCGCGCCGCCCGATAAACCGATGATCTTGAGAGGTCCGATGCTTCACGGCATCGTGCGCCAGTTTTTAACGGACGTAAATTGGGGCGAACTCGATTATTTAATCGTCGATATGCCGCCGGGAACGGGCGATGTTCAGTTATCTCTGGCGCAATTAGTTCCGGTTCAAGGCGCGGTTTTGGTAACGACTCCGCAAATCGTATCTTTGGCAGACGTTCGCCGCGCTCTGAAGATGTTTGAAACGGTCGCCGTTCCTGTCTTGGGCGTGGTTGAAAATATGTCTTATTTCGTGCCGCCCGATATGCCCGACAAACGCTACGATATTTTCGGCAAAGGCGGCGGCAGCGATTTCTCGGACGAAATGGGCGTTCCCTTTTTAGGCGAAGTTCCGCTCGGTATCGAAGTCCGCGAATCGGGCGATCAAGGAATTCCGGTCGTCATCAAACATCCCGAATCGCCGCAAGCCCTTGCATTCAAAAAAGTTGCCGAAGAAGTTGCGCGTCAGGTTTCGATCGAAGCGATGAAGCCCGATCTCGTCATTATGTCGCGGGCGAAATAAAAAATGTTTTGGGAATCGAAAAAAGACGACATACTAAACGAAAAATTCGACCGAAATCTGACGCAATTTGTCGAAGATTTGGGTGACTTTTCGTGGCTGCGGAAAGTGCTGTATTTCACGATTATTTTTCACGCAATTTCCTGGCTTTTCGTCCTTCTTTTTTCAAATATCGGAGTTTTGCTGGCTGATAAATTCGGCGGACTAACTTCAAAGCCGGTTTTTATCGTTTTATCAATTCCCTTTTTTTTCGGTTTTGCCTCCGTTTATTCGATCTTCCGTTTGAAATTTCCCGATATGGAAGAAAACAAACATTTGAATTCGGATTTGATGGCGAGTCTCGAATATCAAAATAATTCGAATAAACGCTGGATTTTATGGTTATGCGCGATTCTGGCAGGTTTGTTTAATGTGGCTTTGCTGATTATTGTCAGCCTTATTTTGACTAATAATGGTTGGTATTTATTCGATATTTGATCTTTAACGTTTAATAGTTTTGACCGCTGCCGAAAAACACGAATTGAATTATTTTCAATTCGTATTTATTTTTCCGGTTCGGCAGCAAAATTTTATTTTCATAATCGGCAAATTACTGTAAAATCAATCTCACGTTTTTAGAATTTAGTAAAAAAGATTAAATAACATAACCCACTTTGCAACATTTTGGTTTAGCCGCCCGAAACGGCGATATATTTGTAGCCCACGATGCAAATCGTGGGG
>CAYUGW010000464.1:0-3903 GCA_964444245.1 uncultured Blastocatellaceae bacterium
TTTTAATCCGTCAAAAAGTCGGCAAAAAAGATTTAAAAAGTCCGTTTACATTTTGTCATACTTTAAACAGCTAAAATAAATTTCAAAAAAAGTCGGAGTTATTCGCAAATGGGAAAAACGCTTAAGATAATTTTGCTATCAATCTTGTTTTTCGCATTTGTTTTGACCGTGTTTTTTGTATTTTTCGGTAAAGATCAATCACTATCAGAAATTCAAGAAAAAAAAACTATCCGGATCGGCTATTCGGTCGAAGCTCCGTTTGCTTTTTTGAAATCGGAAAATGAAGTTACGGGACAATCGCCCGAACTTGCCAAATATATCGTCAAGCAGATCGGCATCGAGCGCATCGAATGGCGGCAGGTCGAATTTTCGGCACTTTTTTCCGAACTCCAAGCCGAACGCATTGATGTGATCGCCGCCGGAACTTTTATCACACGGGAGCGCGCCGAACGAGCAAATTTCTCCGAACCGATTTTTCGCGTCCGGCAAAGTTTGCTGGTTTTGCGCGGAAATCCCCGAAAAATCATATCTTACCGCGATTTTATTGATTCGTCCGATTTACGGGTTGCCGTTCTTTCCGGTTCGGTCGAAGAAATTTTCTTTCGCAATGCCGGAATGAGCGAAAACCGTCTGATCGTCGTCCCCGACGCTCTGACCGGACGCGTTGCGGTCGAAGCCGGAAATTCGGACGCGCTCGCGCTTTCATCGCCGACGATTCAATGGATGGCTCTTAAACAGCAACTCGGAAAAACCGAAATGGCGCAAACATTTGAACAAAATACCCCCGCTTCAAATGAATTTTCAGGTTACGGAGCTTTTGCCTTTCGCAAAGACGACATTCAATTATTAAACGAATGGAACGCCGCGCTCAAGGATTTTCTCCAAACCGAAGATTATAAAAAAATGATCGCCGAATTCGGTTTTACCGAACTGGAATTACCCGGAAATATAACGACAGCGGAGGTTCTTAAAAAATAAATTTGTCCCCCAAAAACCCTAAAATAAATTCTTTGCGAAGATTTTTTGTAAATCCGCAGTTTTGGATTTGGAGCGTGATAATTCTCTCGTTCGTCATCTTCGGAACTATTTTCTGGATTCATTACAAACAACGGGCAATTTTCGAGCAAACAGTCGCATCTTTGGAAAATTTGCGACAGGCGCGAACCGAATTGACCAAAGGCTTTCTTTATGCGAGTTTAGCCGGAGATCCGGCACTTCCGTTTGACCGGAATCAAGGACTTTCTCTGCTTCAGCAAGCCGCTTCATCACTCGAAACTGCGCTTCGTCAAAGCAGCAGCAACGAGACGGAAACTTTTACGCCCGAATCAAGCGAAGCGATCAGGATATACAGAGAAGGAATCGAGGAATTTAAGCAAAAACAGGAAGAATGGCAAAAAGAGTCTTCTTCGCCGAAAACCGAAACCGAACTCCGAATCGCCTTTCTCAAACTCGAACAGCAAGCTGATGCGATTGATGCTCAAACGCGGAAAAATCTGGAAAATCTTTCCGGCAAATTGGATATCGAATTCGGTTTGATTTATATAATCGGCTTGTTTTTATTAAGCGGCGGCGGCATCGCGGTTTATTTTTCCCAAAGATTCGAGGAAAAATCAATCTTTAAAATAAAGAAAACCCAAATTCAACTCAAACAGGCGGTTCAGGCGGCGACAGTCGGTTTGTGGGATTATAATTTGGAAAACAGAAAATTAATCACCTCAAAAGAGTGGAAGGATATTTTAGGCTATCGGGAAGGCGAGATAAAAGACGAGATACGGGAATGGAAAAAACTTCTGCATTCGAATGACTTAAAATCGCTCGAAGAAAAACTGAAACAAACAATTCATCTTTCTCTGCCGAAAAGTCAGTTGGAGTTTCGCATTCGGCATAAGGACGGTTCATACCGCTGGATTATTTGTTCGGCTTCCGCGTTTTATGACGACAACGGGAAACCGCTTCGTTTTTTCGGGGCAAATCTCGATATTACCGAAATAAAAACGGCGCAGGAGCAGCTGCAGAAAAGCGAACAAAGATTTCAGACTTTGGTTGATGAAGCTCCGGACGGAATTTTTATTCAGATTGATGATAAATTTGCCTACGTTAATCAGCAATGCCTGCGTATTTTCGGGGCTGAATCGAGTAAAGATTTGATCGAAACGCCCGTCGCTGAAAGATTTCATCACGATTTTCGGGAAAGAGTTTTAGAATGGTTCAAAACGCTTACTTTAGAAAAAAAATCCGTTTCGCTTAAAGAAAAGATTATTTTGCAGATGAACGGAACGGAGCTTTTCGTTGAAATTTCCGCGATTCCGTTTAATTTTGCGGGAAAAGACGGATGCCTCGTCTTTATGCGCGACATAACGACAAGAAAACAGCTCGAACAAGAGCTTCTGCAATCTCAAAAGATGGAAGGTATCGGCAGACTCGCCGGAGGAATCGCGCACGATTTTAATAATTTGCTGACCGTGATAATGGCTTATACATCGCTTGCCGTCCGCAATCCGTCCGATCAGGAAAAACTGATTTCTTATCTTGAAAATATAAAAATCGCCGGCGACCGCGCCGTCAATCTGACAAGTCAACTTCTTGCTTTTGCCCGCAAACAGATAATTTCTCCGCGAAATTTATCGCTTAATGAAATTATTCTAAACATTCATATTCTGATCGCGCGGCTGATCGGTGAAGATATCGAGATCAAAATGTTTCTCGACGAAGATCTCTGGATAATAAATGCGGACAAAGGACAATTCGAGCAAATTCTGCTGAATCTTGCCGCCAACGCCCGCGACGCGATGCCAAACGGCGGAACTTTGACAATCGAAACGTCAAATGTCGTTTTGGACGCAAATTATGCCGAACGCCACCGCAAATTCGAGCCGGGCGAATATATTCTTCTCGCCGTCAGCGACACCGGAACGGGAATGGAAAAAAGCGTTCAGGAACATATTTTCGAACCGTTTTTTACAACTAAAGAACTCGGTAAAGGAACGGGTTTGGGATTGGCGACCTGTCACGGAATCGTCAAACAAAACGGCGGTCATATCTGGCTTTACAGCGAACCGAATGAAGGTACGACATTTAAAATTTATATGCCGCGGGCGGTGGCGGCAAATTCCGAAATAGCCGAAACCGCAGATAAAGCGCAAGAAGAAAGAAACGGCACGGAAACGATTCTGCTGGTCGAAGACGAACCGATAGTTCGCCAGATCGGTGTCGAAACTCTGCAAACTCTCGGTTATCAAATCATCGAATGCGAATCCGGCATTGAAGCGGTTGAAAAGGTCAAAAAATTTGAAGGAAAAATAGATTTGTTGCTGACGGATGTCGTAATGCCGCAGATGAGCGGTAAGGAATTGGCGCAAAACCTTCTGGAAATTTTACCGGATTTAAGAGTTTTATATGTTTCCGGCTATACGGAAAATACGATCGTTCATCACGGGATTTTGGAAGATGAAGTTGATTTTCTCCAAAAACCTTATACGATCACTTCTCTGGCAAAAAAGGTGCGCGAGGTTCTGGATAAAGAATAGAAAAGAATATTGGACTAAATGAATGTGCGGAAAAAAGCGGAAGTTTTTCGATTAAAAAACTATTAACTATTCGCTATCAACTATTGACTAATTTACAGATATATAATTGTAAAATAGTGAATAGCTGATAGTTGATAGTTAATAGTTTCGGACGATTGAAAGGTTTTAGCGGTAAATTCGCGCTATTTCGGCAAGACGAGCCGGAAATTTAAGAAAATAAAAATCTAATAAGTTACGAAAATAATAAAGTTATGCGTTTTTTGTTTGATCTGTTTTCAAATGACCCGTCGAAAAACTGGGCGAAATCCGGCGAAACGCGGCTGACGTTTAATCTGGCGGCGGAATCGCTCAACGGCGCGGCAATCGAAGATTCGAT
>CAYUGW010000465.1:0-3893 GCA_964444245.1 uncultured Blastocatellaceae bacterium
TAAAACAAAAGGCTGCGGAAATCGGTTTTCACAAAATCGGAATCGTCCGCGCCGAGCCGCTCGATGGGGAAAAAGAACATCTTGAAGAGTGGATTGAAAAAGGTTTTCACGCGAAAATGCTTTGGATGGAGCGCGAACCGGAAAAACGTGCCGATCCGACACTGCTTTTTGAGGGAGTGAAATCAATCGTCGTCGTTGCGCTTAATTATTACACACCGCACGAACATTTTGAATCGGACGAAAAAGGCAAAGTTTCGCGCTACGCCTGGGGCGACGATTATCACGATGTTTTACGCGAAAAACTGCGCGAGCTGCTGGCATTTATCAAAGAAGAAAATCCGCTTGCAGAAGGAAAAATCTGCGTTGATACCGCGCCGATTATGGATAAAGCGTGGGCGGTTCGTGCCGGTTTGGGCTGGCTCGGCAAACATTCCAACGTCATTACAAAAGAATTCGGTTCGTGGGTTTTTATCGGCGAGATTCTGCTGAATCTGGAACTCGAATATGACGAAAAACAAGTCGAAGATCATTGCGGAACTTGCACGATGTGTATTGATGCCTGTCCGACCGGAGCGATTGTCGCGCCGTATCTGGTTGACTCGAATCGCTGTATTTCTTACGCGACAATTGAATTGCGCGATGCGGAAATTCCCGAAAATATCGCCGAAAACTTAAACGGCTGGCTTTACGGCTGCGATATTTGTCAGGACGTTTGCCCGTGGAATCGTTTTGAAAAACCGACCGAAGAAACACGCTTCGAGCCGCGTTCCGGTAATGTTTCGCCCGATCTGGACGAAATTATCGAAATGCCGCACGAAGAATATGCCCGGAAATTTCGGCGAAGCGCGATGAAACGCGCTAAAATAGGCGGTTTAAAGCGCAATGCCGAAACGCTTAAAGCAAAAAATAATCAATAGAAAAGTCAAAGATTCGGCAGGTCTGAAAAATATGAAAAAATTGAATATGAAAAATCTGATTTTAGTAAGTGTTTTTGCGTTTTTGTCGCTCGGTTTCGCTTTTGAAACTTTTGGACAAACAAAGCAAATAATTGTTAATGTTACCGGCGCGCGTGTGCGAAGTGCGCCGAATTTGAACGGCAAAGTTCTCGGTTCGACCAAAATGGGAACCGTTTACACGAGCCTTGCCGCGAAAGGCGATTGGCATAATATTACGTTCGGCAAAAATGTGAACGGCTGGATTTCCGGCACGGTCGTCGAAAATTTCGATAAAGCGCGGCGCGGCGCAATTTATCAAAATATGGCGGCGAAATATTTCAAGCGCGAAAAGCTCGATTTTAATACCGCTGCCGAATTGTTCGATTTTTTAACCGGAATTCAAACGGAAATTGCCGGAACAAGCGTCGAAGCGGATTTATCGCTTAAAAGATTTATCGCGCTCGCCGCCGCGCTCGAAGCGATTCCCTTTGAAAAAGTAAACGAAAAACTGTACACGGATTTTACCAAAGCCAACGAAGCGGAAGTCGTCTACAGCGAACCGGCGGGGCAGTATCTGGTGATCGCCGATAAAATCTGGGATCTGCGCGAAAAATACGCATCGCTCCCGATCGCCGAAGAAATCGCCTGGCGGGCGGCGCAAACCTATCTGCCGGGCGAGTGCGAAGGTTATGTTATCTGCACGCTTTATAACATCCGCGAAACTGAGGGCAAATATCTGGAATTTTACCCGAACGGCAGAAACAGCGGTGAAGCAATGGAAAATCTGGCAAATTATCTTGAAGGAATCGCCGACGGCGCAGACGGAAAAGAATTCTCCGGATATTACATTACATCCGAAGACAGCACACAGCTTGATAAATATGTCTCGGAGCTGCGCGAAATCGTTTCCAAATCAGCAAATCCTTTAAGAGCGAAAATTCTCGGTTTTTTGGACAGAATCGCACGTTTCGAGCCGAAAGACGAAGATAATCAGGAAACGGAAGGACTCGATGAATTTTGGGGGAATTTTCGAATGGCGGTCATCAAAAACGAAAGAAATATGGTTGCCGAAATGACGAAATTTCCGCTGGCGATGCCGTTCGGACAACAGAGCGTTAAAAACAAAGCCGATTTTCTCAAGCGTTATAATGATATTTTCAGCAATGAAACCGATGCCGCGAAATGTTTTGAAACCGCCGAATTAGTTAAAACGGGCGGTTTCGGCGTTTACTGCGGCTTCAAAAGTGCGCTTGACGATGAAAATAATAAACCGATTTATTATTATTTCGAGAAAACCGAAGCGGGCTGGAAATTCGTCGGTTTGGATAATATTAACGAATAGAAATTGATGCCTATTTTATCGGATGCTAACTATAAATTGAAATTTTGTTTATAATATATTTCAAAGTTAAGACACATTAAATCCGACAATTAACGAAAGTGTTCGGGGAATATATACGGGGAAAATAGATTATGAGAATCGAAGAAATATCAATAGAAGGATTATTTGGAATGTTTAACCATAAAATTCTTTTGAACAAAGAAGACCGTATTACGATTATTCACAGCCCTAACGGTTTTGGTAAAACAGCAATCCTACGACTGATTCACACTATTTTTTCAGGAAATCATTCCGAAATCGCTCACATTTCATATAAAAAAATAGCAATAAAATTCAGTAACAATACCAGTCTGGTTTTTGAAAAAGAAGAATCTCAAAGTATTTTTTGGAGAACTACCAAAAATAATAAATTATCTGAAAGAGTTCCTTTAAATTCAAATTGGATAAGCCCGCTTACGGAAATAGTCAGATCAGTAAAAACTCTATTCATATCTATTGATAGAATACAGCATTCAGGAATTTCCGGGCTTAGACATAAAATAGAGAAGAAAACAGAAGAATATATTTTGCTGACACAATCTTTGGAAAGTTCTTATCCGAGCAGACTTGTTGAGAAAAAAAACTCGTTTGAATTGAATGAACTTAAGAAAAAACTAAGTAACATTGAAGAAAGACAAAAAGAACTGATTTCAGCAGGTTTATTAGACACACAAAACATAACAAACGCTTCTTTTGTTGATAAAATAGATAACTCAAACAAAATTGCATTGTCTTTGTATGTTGAAGATATGTCAGAGAAATTTGCCATTTTTGACGAGCTTGAAGAAAAAGTAGAAATTCTAAAAAATATTATCAACTCGAGATTTTTGTATAAAAAAATGCTGGTCAGCAAAAATAAAGGTATTTATTTTGTCAATGAGGAAGGAATAGAGTTATCTTTTAATCAATTATCGTCAGGTGAACAACATCAGTTAATTCTATTTTACGAACTTTTGTTTAATACCGAAGAAGATACTTTAATTTTGATTGATGAACCTGAAATTTCTTTGCATGTTGTTTGGCAAAACCAATTTTTGAAAGACTTGGTTCGGGTTACAAAAAATGCTAAGTTTGATGTTTTGCTGGCTACTCATTCACCACAAATCATTGCCGATAGATGGGATTTAACAGTTGAATTGAAAGGCAAAGAAACTTCCATAAATTTTAATGGTAATAAGAAAAGAAATCTGAAAAAAGTACAGGTTTAATCTCGCGCTCATTTATGAAAGAACATTTGAATTTTCATTCAATTGCTAATGCTATTCGCCTGAAAAGAACTCAGCTTTTCGGTTCTTTCATCATTGTAGAAGGAGATACGGATGCCAGATTTTATAAAAATTTTACTCAGCAAGAAGAGTGTCGGATAGAGATCGCTTTTAACAAAGAAAATGCAATCAAAGTTCTTGAAACACTTCAAGTTGAAACGGTTAAAGGTATCATCGCCATTGTAGATACGGATTTCGATATTTTAGAAGGAAAAGAAACTAAGAATCCAGACCTTTTTTTAACAGATTTTCATGATCTTGAATGTCTGATTTTTGTTTCTCCTGCATTAGAAAAAGTTTTATCAGAATTTG
>CAYUGW010000466.1:0-3891 GCA_964444245.1 uncultured Blastocatellaceae bacterium
AAACTGTTATATTTACAAACGGGACAATTCATAATTTTACACAAATATCGGATTATTTTGTTTTTTAATTTTCCTTATCTGAAGCAGATTGAAACTATAAAGAGAATTATTTGGTATAATGGCTGAAAGTATCATAAAAACAGATGCTTTAGCAAGATTGTATGAAAATAGCAGTAGCCATGAGCGGCGGCGTGGATTCATCAGCCGCCGCCGCTTTATTAAAAGAACAAGGACACGAACTGATCGGTTTTACGATGCAGCTCTGGAATCAACGCCGTCATATAAATGTTGACGAAAACGGCGATCCTTTGCCGTCGCGGTGTTGTTCATTGGACGACGTTTACGACGCGCGGCGCGTCGCGGAATCGCTCGGTTTTCCGTTTTATGTTTTAAATTTGGAAAAGGATTTCGAGCGCGATGTCGTAAATCCGTTTATCGAAAGTTATTTAAACGGCGAAACGCCGATTCCGTGCGTCGCGTGTAATTCGCGCCTGAAATTCGCGTCGCTTGACCGGATGGCGCAAAGTTTAGGTTGCGATAAAGTCGCGACCGGACATTATGCGCGTGTCGAATACGATGAAAAGGCAAATCGTTATCGCCTGTTTCGCGGCAAAAATCACTGGAAGGATCAAACATATTTTTTGTGGGAATTAACGCAAGATCAGCTTTCGCGCGCCTATTTTCCTTTGGGCGAAATGATGAAAGAGGAAGTGCGCGAACTCGCCCGCGAAGCCGATCTGTATGTCGCCGAAAAACAGGAATCGCAGGAAATCTGCTTCGTGCCGGACGGGAAATATTCGGAATTTATTGACCGCTATCTCGAACACGAAAACCGCTCGGACGAAATGCCGAAAGCGGGCGATATTGTCAACACGAAAGGCGAAAAATTAAACGAGCATTCGGGAATTCACCGCTACACGATCGGTCAACGGCGCGGGCTTGGCATCGCGCACGAAAAACCGCTTTATGTGGTGCAGATCGAACGCGCTCGCAATCAAATCATCGTCGGCGAAAAGGAAGAACTCGATTCTATCGAATTCACCGCAAAAGGCGTAAACTGGGTAGCTTTTGACGAACCGAGCGAACCTGTTCGCGCTTCGGTCAAAGTGCGTTACCGCCACGAACCCGCGCCCGCGACGATTTATGCTTTACCGGAAAACCGCGCCCGCATCGTTTTCGACGAACCGCAAGCCGCCATCACGCCCGGACAAGCGACCGTTTTCTACAACGGCGAAGAATGCGGCGGCGGCGGTTGGATCGAGAAAAATTAATTTTGTGATTAACAAAAATGATTTATAATTTTTCAAGAGGATTATAAAAATGAACATGAAAGTTGCAGAGATTTTAGAATTGAGCGTGGCGGAAAAGATTCAAATTGTCGAAGATATTTGGGACAGTATCAGCAATTCGCCCGAAGAATTACCTTTATCCGAAGCCGAAAAACTGGAATTAGATAAGCGTTTAGAGGATTACAAACAAAATCCGAATAATGGAATCGAATGGGAAACTCTGAAAAAGAATCTCTTGCAAACAAAATAAATCTCGAAATTTTCGTTCACCGCGAAGCGCAAATCGAAGTGCAGGAAACATTCCGGCATTATCAGGAAATCAGCGAAGGTTTGGGCTTCGAATTTATGCGCTCGCTTGAAGCCGCGCTGGAATTTATAAGGCGAAACCCTTTCGCTTATCAGAAAATCCACAAAGAAGTGCGCCGTGTTTTACTCCGCAAATTTCCATACGCGCTTTTTTATATTGTCGAAGAAAATCGCCTTGTCGTAATCGCCTGTTTTCATCAAAAACGAAGCGAAATTGATTGGCTGAGAAGAATATAAATTTCTACAACGGCGAAGAATTCGACGGCGGCGGTTGGATCGAGAAAAATTAATGATGGATGAAATTACATTTATAAAAGAGAATACTGAAAAAATCGAACATCTCAAAAGCGAAATTTTCAAATCATTTAGTGAAGTTATGCCGCCTGAAAAAGATGATATTGCGCCGCACGAATGTGAAGAATGTAAAGGCGTAAGAAAGGATTTTGCCGATATAAAATGGCAGAAAGCGAGCAATAGTTTACTGGAAGCAAATTATGACAAAATTCCTTTGTTTTCCCCGCAGGCATTTAATTATTTTCTGTCTGCTTATCTGCTTTATACGTTAAATAATTTTAGTGATGAGCATTCGGAAGTTTGCGAATTTACGCTTTATGCGGTTATTCCCGATAAAGACTGGAAAAACAGCGACGGAAACGTGTCTGACTATTGGGTTGAAAAATTTCGTCCGTTTACATTTGCTCAAATGAATTGTATTTATCAGTTTTTAGAACTTGCCGGACAAAATCCGATTTATCGCTATAATGAAATAAGCAGCATCGAAAGAGCATTCGACAGATTAAAAGAGATAAAAGCAGCAGGTGAAAAATAAAGAAATCGTCATTATCGCTGGCGCAAACGGTGTCGGGAAAACGACTTTCGCCCGCGCTTTTTTGCGGGAATATGATTACGAATTTTTGAACGCCGATGAGATTGCCAAAAGTCTTTCGGCGGAAAATCCGCAGGAAAAGAAAATCAGCGCGGGGAAATTGTTTTTTCAAAAGCTGAACGAAACCATTGAAAATAATAAATCTCTGCTGATTGAAAGCACGCTTTCCGGGCGTTATCTGATAAAGTTTCTCAGAAATTTAAGGAGTGAAAATTACAAAGTCCAAATCATTTTTCTGTTTGCGGATTCGCCGGAAATTTTGATCGAACGTATTGCCGAAAGGGTTAAAAAAGGCGGGCATTTTGTTCCTGATGAAGATGTGCGAAGACGTTTTGTGCGCGGAAAGCAAAATTTTTGGGAAATTTACAAGTATTTAGCTGATGAATGGTTTTTGTATTACAATATGGAAGACAATTTTCAAATGATTGCAACAGGCGAAAAAGAAAAAACGGTTGTGATTGACGAAAATTTATTTGAGAGATTTTAAAATGAAAGAAAAAGTAAAATTAAAACCGGAAACTTACGAAAAAGCTCTGGAATTTCAACGCATCGGCAACGCAGCGGTTCGTGAAGCGCAGGAAGAAAATCATCGTTTGGGTTTGCCGAATATTTATTCGCGAAATGGTAAGATTATTTATGAAATGCCGGACGGCGAAATTATTATTAAAGAAAATAAGGAAAAGTAATTTCTAAGAATCGTTTATGCAAATTAAGGAACAAATATAATGACACAACCGAAAAAGAGACCGAATAAAAAAGCAAAGGCGGCGCAGAAGATTTTGGAAAATTCCAAACTTCTGGAAAAGTCTAAAACAATCATCGAATCGAAAGCCGAGCAGACTTTTGATTCGGCGGATTCTGCCGTTAAAACAAATCCCGCCGCGCATAAGATCAGACCGAATAAAAAGCGCGGTTAAGTTAATTATTAAGTTCGGAGCGCGCGCCTTTGGGCGGATTTTCGCTTCGCTTCGCTGGCGGTTTGCCGCGTAAACGCGGGACTCCGAACGCGCAAAAAATGTTTGAGCGCAAATCAGATGTAAATCGGGTTAGAAAAAAATCTTGAAATTAAATAATGACAAAACGCGAGCTTCGCCGAATTTATCTCCAGAAACAGAGATCGCTTTCCGCTGATGAAAGACGCGAAAAAAGTTTAAATATCAGTAAAAGGTTTTTTGAAAAGTTTACTCTGGAAACTGTCCGGTTTCTGCACGTTTTTTTGTCAATCGAAAAGAACGGGGAAATTGAAACGAGCGCGATAATCGAGCGTTTGTGGCGCGATTTTCCCGACGCTGCGACGATTGTTCCGCGCATTGATGTTGAAAAAATGACGCTCGATAATTTGATTTATAAAAGCGACACACGCCTTGTTAAAAACAAATGGCATATTTTAGAACCGACGGGCGCGGAACT
>CAYUGW010000467.1:0-3888 GCA_964444245.1 uncultured Blastocatellaceae bacterium
CTCGCGGACGGCTGTATCGAGCTGCGAATCTTTTCCGGTTAAACTTTCCCCCACCGGGCGCGTAACCGGAACGTCAACCTGTCGCGGATTCATTTCCATATTTTTGCCGTCGCTTCCTGTTATTAACTGACGCGGCAGGCGTACGGTCGTGCCGTCGAAAGTTCCGGCGTTCCAGGTATAAATAATCCAACCGGAAGTCGGTTCGCCGACGACTTTGCCGAGTTTTAATGTTCGATAACCTTCGGTCAAATCTTCGGCATCGGAAAGCGAATGCTGGTTTGTCAAAAGAATCGTCGGACGTTCGAGCGAACGCTGACCGAGCGCTGTCCGCGCCGGAACTTCCCACAGACCGCGTTCTTTCATACCCAGATAACCGCGCCGCGCCAGAACGTCAATAACATAGACGTTGACAAATCCGCCGTTATTGTTGCGAACGTCAACCAAGACTCCTTCTTTCGATTGATTCTGCACGTCGAGGTCAACATACAATTGCGAAAGCGAACCCGCGCTCATATCAGGCAAGTGAACATAACCGAGCCGTCCGTTGCTGATTCGTTCGACATACTCGCGGTTGGCTTCAACCCATTGGCGATATAGAAGATTTTTCTCCGCGCCGGTGCTGACGGGTTTGACGACGACTTTCTTTTTATTCGAGCCGCCCGCGTCCGTTGAAACTTCGATCTCGACGCGCTTGCCGACTTTATTTTCCAGCAATTCGTCCAGATTCGTTCCGCCGTCAATCTGTCTGCCGTCAACGCTCAGAAGATAATCGCCGACCTTGATTTCTCCGGAAATATCGGCGGGCGATAAAACGATAATTTCGGTAATTTTCAAACGTCCGCCGCTTTCATATTCGTTTCTGTCAAAACGCAGACCGAGTTTGCCGATCGGCGTTGCCGTAATGCCCGACGCGCCGAAAACGCCGAGATGCGAGGCGTTTAATTCGCCGACCATCATCGCCATCAGCCGCCGCATTTCGTCAACCGTCCGCGCTCCCGAAATTAAAGGTTCGTAAGTTGTTTTTACCGCGTTCCAGTCAACCCCGTGAAAATTATCGTCGTAAAAATTATCGCGCATATAACGCCACGCCTGACCGAAAATTTCCATTTTTTCGTCGGCAAATTTGACATTCATATCCAGATTCATTGCCAGCGGGCGCGTATGTCCGCGCTCCAGATTGGCGATCTGCACACGCCCGTTTTCGAGATAATAAATCTCTTTCGAATCGGGCGAAAACTGCGCGTCGGATTTGAATGCGGGTGTTGAAGTTATCTGTTTTGCCGATTGGTCGGTGGCGAGTTCGTCCAAAGACCTGGTGTAGATATTAAATTGTCCCCCCGAAGAAGCCAGCAATAAAACTGTTTTTCCGTCCGGGCTGATCGCTTGTCCGAAAGTGCTGATTCCGGTCGGCACGATACTCAGCCGGCGGCGGATGTTTTCAAAAACTATTTCGGTTTTTTTTTCTTCCTTTTTGACTGCCGGCGAAGGCGAAGCCGCCGGAGTCGCCGTCGGGCTTGGACTCGGCGTTACAGCCGGAGCCGGATTTTCGGCGGGTGTCGGCGATGTTTGCGGAGTCGGGCGCGTTTGCGGATTTTCCTGTCTGAATAAATCGCGGAATTGATTTTCGCGGAAACGCGGCGTGCTAAGCTGTAAATCAATTCTTGCGAGATAGCCGTCTTCCGTGCGCTGATTTGTATCGAATAAAATAAACGCGCTGTCGGGACTCCACGAAAGCGAGCCGCTGTTTGAATTAGCCAGAAAACTCAAAGGTTTCGCGTCATTTCCTCTGATTGAAACAACCGAAACATTCGTGTAAGAGCGCGTTTCGGGCGAAAGTGTCAGATAAGCGATCCATTGATTGTCGGGCGACCACGCAATCGTGCGTTTGCCGATCAATGGCGGAGCGTCGATGAAAACTCTGGCAAGCTCGCGTTCCTGTTTGGAATTCGTGTCATAAATCATCAGCGAACGCGCGTTTCTGATAAAAGCGATTGATTTTCCATCGGGTGAATAAACGGGCGAAAAATCATCGCCCGTTTTTGTCAACTGCGTTTCTGTTTCCGTTCCGAAATCGTATTGAAAAAGCTGTAATCTGCCCGCGCGTTCCGATGTGTAAACGATTTTCTGACTGTCATTCGACCACGCCGCGAAGGATTCGGGCGCGGCGGTGTTTGTAATGCGAACCGCTTCGCCGCCGTCTTTTGCCGAAGCCGCGAAAATTTCACCGCGGGCGACGACCGCGATTTTTTTACCGTCGGGTGAAAGCGCGAATTCGCGGATTTGGGTTGAAACATTTATTCTTTCGGTTAGAGAAGTTGCTGGCAATCCGCGCAAATTTACGGGAATTTCTCTTGCGTTTCCGCCGTCGGTGTCAAGCGTCCAGATTTTAAAGTTTCGCTCGAAAACGATCTGTTTTCCGTCATAAGAAATATTTGCCCATAAAACTCTGCCGTTTTTAAAATTCGTCAATTGCCGCGCCTGACCTTTGACCGGCTGCGACCAGATATTCTGCGCTCCGCTGCGGTCGGAAACATAAAAAAGACGCGAGCCGTCCGCGCTCCACATCGTCCAGAGCTGTTTTGCGCCGCGCTGCGTGATTTGCTCGTAATTTTCGCCGCGTTTTAACCAGATTTCGCTTTCGTCAATATGACTGCGCCCGTTGCGCCACCATTGCCCGTTGGCGATGCCGCGAGCCGTAAACGCAAAACCGTTTCCGTCCGGCGCAGGCGCGGTATAAAATTCGTTCGTGTAACGGTCAGCCGAAACCTGCTGCGGCGTTCCGCCCGTCGAAGCGACTCTGAAAATATCGTTCATTCCGGCAATATCTTTGCTGTTCGAATAAAAATAAAGCCACTTCCCGTCGCGCGACCACGCATCGAGATTGTCCGAAGCATCGTCAAAAGTCAGGCGAGAAAGATTATTCGTTTCCAAATCCAGCAAATAAATATCCCCGTTTCCCGTGCGGTTGGAGACAAACGCCAATTTTTTGCCGTCCGGCGAAAACATCGGACGCGATTCGGTTGCCGGATGCGCGACGAGCAGGGAAGCCGTTCCGCCCGATGCCGGAACTGTCCAAATATCGCCGCCGGAAACAAAGACGATTTCCTTACGGTCAGGCGAAATTGCCGGTTCGGTCAGATAAGGCATCGCTTTTTGAGCGCTGATCGAAACGCAGGTTAAAAAAAGGCAGGTAGAAACAAGAAAAAATTTATCGAAAAGTCTTTTTATCGTCATATTTGTTATTGATTTTAATTTAAAAATTAGAAAGCGCATATTTTACGCGAAAAATCTAAGTTTTGTTTACAAATGCGAATTAAGGGTTAGAAAATATAATCACTTTGCGTGCTTTATGTGCTTTATTGAAACTGCCGACGATTGAGATGGAACATTGCGATAAATAAATAAGAAAGCAAAAGCCGCAAAAAAATTTACTTTCATAAAATCACGCAACCGAAGGATTTGGGAGCGGCGGAAGTGGAATCCTTTCTGACACATTTGGCGGTTGAACGCAGCGTCGAGTCTTAGACCTGGAATCAGGCTCTCACCGCGTAATTATTTATTTATCGTGATTTGCCCTAAGTTGTTTTGGCAGCGTTCAATTTTCTAAAAAATTATTTCCAACTCTTTTCCTTTCTAATCTTTTAATAACCATTTCGCCTCGCATTTTCAAACGACTATTCCTGCGGGGCAGTCCGAAAAAAACAAATTTTTAAATTTATTTGAAAATAGTTAGAATGTTTTTTGAGAAAATATGTTAGAGGAAAAAATAGTGGAAAACTAAACAAAAAAAGACTTGCTAAGAGTTTTACTGGTTCTCGCAAGTCCTTATACTTATTAAAGATTTTGAAATGCACCCGGCATGATTCGAACATGCGACCCCTTGATTCG
>CAYUGW010000468.1:0-3878 GCA_964444245.1 uncultured Blastocatellaceae bacterium
TTTGAAATTTATACCGCTGAAGGCGGCGAAGAAGCGATAACGCTGCTTAAAAATATAGACGAATTCGCCGTTATCGTTTCGGATATGCGGATGCCTGTAATGGACGGAATCCAATTTTTGCGCCGCGCCCGCGCACTTTCGCCGAACAGCGTGCGGATGATGCTGACCGGAAACGCCGACCAGCAAACGGCGATTGATGCCGTCAATAAAGGCAGTATTTTTCGTTTTTTGACCAAGCCCTGCGAACCGGAAGATTTTGCCACCGCTCTCAAAGCGGGAATCGAACAATATTATCTGCTGACGGCTGAAAGACAGATTTTGGAAGAAACCTTAAACAGCAGTTTGCAGGTAATGGTTGATATTTTGTCGCTGGTTAATCCGACCGCCTTCAGCCGCGCCAATCGTGTTAAGCGTATTTCCCGCGACATTGCCGTTGCTCTCGATGTCCCAAAACCCTGGGAGGTCGAGATTGCCGCGATGCTTTCGCAAATCGGCTGCGTCACCGTTCCCGAAGAAACTCTGCAAAAAATTTCTAACGCCGAACCGCTCAACGAAAAAGAATTGCAGCTATATCATCAGCATCCGCAGGTCGGACACGATTTGATTGCACGAATTCCGCGAATGGGAACGGTTGCAGGGATCATTGCCAATCAAAACCGGCGCATAAATGATGTTATTGAAACAAAATCACTTGCCGCTGAATCCGATGACACAACGCTCGGCGCACGAATCTTAAAGGTCGTTCTCGATTTTGATAAATTGCTCGACACGGGAAATCTGCCGCATCAAGCCTTTAAGGAATTATCGGGGCGAATCGGCTGGTATGACCAAACAGTTCTGAATACGCTCAAAGAATTAATTGACAAAGCCTCGGAAGAGTTTGTCAACCTCGAGATAAACGTCCGCAAATTAAAACCCGGAATGCTTCTCAAAGAGCCGATTTATTCGACCCGAAACGCGCTTCTGCTGTCCGCCGGACAAGATGTCACGCCGCCTTTGATTATGCGTCTTATAAATTTTGCCGAAACGGGAATGATCGGAGAAACGGTTCACGTCAGCGTTCCGATGAGCCGATTTCAGGTTGAAGATTTTCAACCTGACGACGCGGATATTCCGCCGCAAGCAATGACAACGCCGCCGGAAAATAATTTACGCACAACTTAAAAATGGGAAAAAAGAATATTCTAATTGCTTTATTTATTACGGTTTGGGCAGTATCGGTCGGCATCGGTTTCGTCCGCCTGACCGATTACGCATCGCGTCCCGGAAAACCCGCAAATGTTTCGCCCCGATTGCCGACGGGAATTTTCGCCGAATCGAGCAAAAATCTGCCGAAATTGGTTTTATTTATTCACCCGCAATGCCCTTGCAGCCGCTCGACCTTGAATGAACTCGCCCGATTGGTTGCCAACCGGCAAGAGAGAGCGGAAATCAAAGTTTTCTTTTATAAACCTATTGATAAATCAGCCGAATGGGTTGAAACCGATTTGTGGGAAAATGCAAAGAGAATTCCCGGCGTTGAGGTTGCCACAATGAGCGAGGAAGAAATCGAGAAATTCGGCGTTGTCACATCAGGTCAAGCGATTCTCTACGATGCCGGAGACGAGATAGTTTTCAGCGGCGGAATCACGCCCGGACGCGGACACGAAGGCATGAGCAGCGGACGCCGCGAAATCGAAAATTATCTGGAGAACGGCAAAATTTCTATCAGCGAAACGCCCGTTTTCGGCTGCCTTTTAACTTCCAAAGAAATAGATTTGCCATAAATTTTTTGAATTATTCAATTTTTTATTGAACTATCAAATAAAGTTAAACCACACAACCGTTAAGTAAGCGGTTTTTGACCGCGCCTTATCATTAATCAGAGTCCATCGCGGTCAAAGACCGCTTACTTAACAGTCGAATTTAACTATTTTCACAGCAAAAGCTCGTAAAATTTCCGGTGACGCGCCCGCGCCTTTTTGTAAATCTCGTGATTTTCTTTATTAAACTTAAATTCCGTGCCGTTCGGTGTTTCGAGTTCGGCGATTTTTTTAATTTTTCCGGCAGTTTCGAGCGCGAGCAGAATCGCGCCGCGTGAAGACGCTTCGCGGGTATCGGGCAAATTCATATCTTGCGCCAGAACGTCGCAGATGATCTGCGTCCAAATCGGTGATTCGCGCAGTGCGCCGCCCGAAGCGATAATCTCTTTTATCTCGCAAACTTCATTTAACTGATCGTAAATTTCCGCAAAACGAAACGCAACCGATTCGAGCGCGGCTTGCACAATATCAATTTTGTCGTGCGCCGATTTTAAACCGAGAAGCGCGCCGCTCGCATCTTCGTGATAACCCGTGCTGCGCTCGCCCGCCAGAAACGGCAGAAACGTCAAACCGTGTCCGTCCGCCGCGCGTTTTTCGATCTTCGCTTCGGTTTTATCGTCGTTTTTTTTAAGGCGGAAATTTTTCTTGAGCCAAAAATAAAGCCCGCCGCCGTCGCTCAGTGCGCCGCCCAAAATCACGCGCCGGCGGTCAATCCGGTAACACCAAAGACCGTGCGGAATTTTCCCCGGAACGTCGCCTTCAAAGGCGACGCGCATCGCGCCGGAAGTTCCGATCATCAGCGCGGCTTTCTCGCTTTTCAGACAATTTGCGCCGATATTATTCGCCGCGCCGTCGCCGATTGCCGGAAACCATTTCGCCGTTTTTAATTTTCCCCAACGCTCTTTGTATTCTTCATTTAGCTGAAATGTCTGGTCGTCTTTTTCAACAATTTCCGGCAAATTTTCGCGCGAAATTTTCAAATAATCAAGCAGTTCTTCATCCCAAACATTTTGGCGAATATCAAAAATCCCGGTCGCCGAAGCCATCGAAACGCTCGTTGCAATTTCTCCGAAAAGTTTGAGCGCGACAAAATCGGAGAACGAAAGCCATTTGGCGGTTTTATCGAAAATTTCCCTCTTCTCATTTCGCAGCCATAAAAGTTTCGCCGTCCAAAAACTCGAATGAAAACGCGCTCCGGTTCGATTGTGGATTTCTTCTTCCTCCAAATCATCGCGCAATTTTTGGACAAAATCCGCCGGACGCGTTTCCGCCCACGTATAAACGGGCGTTGTCGGCTCGCCCAAAGAATCAATTCCGACCAGACTGTGCCAGAAACACGAAGCCGCAACATATTCGGTTTCAGCAACTTCCGCCGGGCATCTTTCGAAAACATCGTCAATTGCCCCGACGACCTGCGCGAAGGCTTCAGCGGCATCGATCTCCGCGCCGCCGTCTTCCGTAATTTCGACGGGGCGTTCGTTTTTGACCATCGTTTCCGGCAAAACTTCCGCCGCGCCGTCATATAATGCCGAGCGCACGCTCGATGTTCCGATATCTAAAGCTAAAAATAAAGGTGTTTTCAATGGTTTTGTTTGAATGTAATTTTTTGAATAAGTTTAGCCGAAAAATTTTGTAAATCAAAGAAGTCTTTCGCAACTAAATTTTTGTCTTTGCCGATTTTTCGGCTTACGCTATCATAAAAAAGCAAAACGCGCTTTTATTTGTTGTCTTTTAATAAGGAGCGGAAAAGGAATGATAAAATGTCAAAATTGCGGAACTGAAAATGCCGAAGAGATGAATTTCTGCGGCGATTGCGGGACGATGCTCAAAAATGTGCCGCAGATGGTTGTTCCGCTCGAAACGATTCAAAATCTGCCCGACACCGAACGAATCACCGAATCATTAAGCGCGGAAACGGTCGTCGGAAACCGTGAAACGGTCGTCGGAAACCGTTATCAACCGCCGAGCGTTCCGACCATTTCGGTTCAAAAACCGCAGAGCAATAAAAAGATATTTGCAGTTTTCGGCGGTTTATTTGCCGTTTTTTTCTTGATTATTGCGGCTGCCGGGGCGATG
>CAYUGW010000469.1:0-3869 GCA_964444245.1 uncultured Blastocatellaceae bacterium
CGCATTGAGTGCCGCTTCATTAACCAGATTAGCTAAATCCGCGCCCGTAAATCCGGGAGTGCGACAGGCGATGACGTTGATGTCAACATTTTCGTCCAGAGGAATTTTGCGCGTATGAACTTTCAAAATTCCTTCGCGTCCCTTGATGTCCGGTCTGCCGACCATGACTCTTCGGTCAAAACGACCGGGGCGAAGAAGCGCGGGATCGAGTACGTCCGGTCTGTTGGTCGAAGCCATCAGAATTACGCCGTCGTTCGATTCAAAACCGTCCATTTCTACAAGCAGTTGATTCAGAGTCTGTTCGCGTTCATCGTGTCCGCCGCCTAAGCCTGCGCCTCTGTGCCGACCGACCGCATCGATTTCGTCAATGAAAATAATACACGGCGCGTTCTTTTTGCCTTGTTCAAACAAATCACGAACACGCGAAGCACCGACACCGACGAACATTTCGACGAAATCAGAACCCGAAATCGAGAAAAACGGAACATTCGCTTCACCGGCGACTGCCTTGGCAAGCAAGGTGTTGTGCGAAATAAAACCGTTGGAAATGAATGAATGTGTTTCCGGCACGGTAAAATCGAAAACTTCGGCAAAACCTTGTTCGATTTTTTCGACCGGTGAGAAAAACAAATCGGCTTCGAGCAGATTTGAAAGATATTCGATCTTTTCATCTTTCAAACCGTTTTCCTGAAAAGCCGCAACCATTTCCCGCAAACTGTTGCGTGAAATGCGTTTTCTGCTTCGAACCTTGTCCGCCAAACCTGCCAGACGCGAATTGCTTTTTCCGTCTTTGCTCAATTTTTGCCAGGATTCTATTATCAAATCGCTGATTTCAAAGAACAAATCAACATTCGTGTTTTTGCCTGTATTTTCCTGTTCGAGATATTCGCGCAGTTGTTCCTGCTTACGCGACAATTTGAAATTGATTTCACGCGCAAAAACAGGTAAAGAAGTTCCCGAAACAATTATTTCATAAACCTTTTTATTTGTTTCGCCGGCTTCTTTTTTAACACGAAGTTTCGGAACAATACCGAAATTCAAAAGCATTGCCGAAACTTGTTTGGCAAGTTTTTCGCTGGTTGTGCAATAACCGAAAGCGTTTCGGAAAAAATAACCGTCAGCATCGAAAAGTCCGCGTAAAAACTCGGCAACCGTTTCCTTCGGCGCTTGCAAAATCGTGTCGGGAACTGTTTTTTCGTGCGCTAAAAGCGAACTCATTCCCGCGTCGAGCAAATCTTTTTTAACTTGGCGCGAAGAAACTACCGAGGTAATTCCGTCAGTCGCCAAACCGATGTGTTGCTGTATGCCGTAATTTTTATAAATGTATTTGCGGAACGATTCATTTATCTCGCTATCAAGGCTGGTCAAAGCCACGCGATTGCTGATTGACATATTTCCGTCGCCCGTCAGCAAGCCCATTAAATAAGCTTTTTCCGCATCAACTTCGCGCAGATTTCCGAAAACCCGATTGCCGAATTTCATCGCCACCGAATCGCCTTCCTGCAACTCGTCAAGACGGCGAAATTCGAGTTTACCTTCGCTGTTCATCACGACAATCGGATGTTCCGGCGTTCCTTCAAGCATCGAACCTTGTTTCAGCGTGATCTTCAAAGTCGGCTGTTCACCGAGATTATACCAATGCGAAGCCGCGTTGGTCGAATCTTTAACCGTTGTCGGATCAACCGTCGGCAGGTATGCTCCGTGAACTTCATCCGTTTCGGGATTGACATAAAAATACTTCGGAACATCTTTGATTTCCATCAAACCCTTCTGCGTTAAAATTAAAGAATCGCCCGTGATACATTTACCCGTTCCCGGAGGTCCGACCATCAGAACGCCTTTCGGGATTTTTCCGCCGAGTTTTTGGAATTTTTGCGGGTCTTTCAGAAATTCGATGATTTCCTGCAATTCTTCTTTGGCTTCTTCAACGCCGGCAACATCCTTGAATGTGACGCGTTTTTGTTGATTATTAAGGAGTTTTGCCTTCGATTTACCGAAGCTTAAGGCTTTATTGCCGCCCGCCTGCATCTGCCGCAAAGTGAATGCGAGGAATCCGATCAAAAGTAAAAACGGAAGTGCATTGAGTAAAACTATCCAACCCCAACCGCTCGATTGCGGTTCTTCCTTTACCTCAATCTGGGCAGTCGAATTTGCCGCATTATAATCGGTTATAGTATTAAGCAGTTTTTCCCGTGTCGGATCGCTGCCGTATGTAGTGATAAATTTTTTATCCGAATTATCAATGAATTCGACTTGCGACTGTTTGAAATACGCTTCCTTAAAATCCTTGTTATTGATACGGGTAATTGCCGCGGTAATATTTAAATCATCCGGCGTCGTTTGCTTGCTTTGCAGAAAATAAATAAACAACAGCGCGCTGGAAATAATCATTAACCACAGTAAAACTTGTTTTGCTTTTGAACTCAACTTTATTGCCTCCAAAAAATAACTTTCATCTCTAAATTATTTGAAAGTTTACCTCTCATTTTCGTTACAGTTTTTTTGATGAAAGTTTCTTCTCTTTCGTTGTTCTCTCAATCATTCTGCAACGGTTTTCAAAACCTAACCTTTGATTGTAATTGCCGAAGCGTCTTTTTTCAACTTTTCTTTTCCGTAAAAGAGATTTTACCGTTTTCTTTGACGATAAATTCCCCGTTCGGCAATTCGACTTTTTTTCCGCTTTTCCGGCTAAAGATCAGATTTTCAACCGCTTCGATGTGTTTTGAATCAATCGTACGCAGATCGCCGCGCTGATTTTTCAGCCAATCGCGCAAAATTTTCCGGCGCATCGAGGGAAATAAATCTTTTAATTTTTTTATTTCCAATTCCGCATTCTTATCGTTTTTACCCGAAATATTTTCAAAACCGACAATTCCGAGTTCGGAAATTTTTTCTAAGGCTTCGAAATCTTCCTGCAGAAGAAAAGCGGTTTTTGCCAGATTTTCGATAATTTTCGGATTAAAATCTTTCAACAAAGGAATCAAAACCTTCCGCACGCGCACGCGCTGAAACGCCAGATCTTCATTCATCGTGTCGTAACGATACTCGATTTCGCATTCACGGCAATATTTTTCCGTCATTTCGCGCTTTGCCCAGCTTAATAAAGGACGAATGAGTTTGATTTCGGATTTCGGATTTCGGATTTCGGATCTATTCTTTTCCGAATTTGAAATTTGAAATTTGAAATTTGAAATTTGCGAGCGAACGGGGCGCATTGCGCCGAGACCTTCGAGACCGCTGCCGCGAATCAGATTGATCAGAAAAGTTTCGGCTTGATCGTTGAGCGTGTGCGCCGTCAGAATTCCGAAAGCGTGAAGATTTTCGGCGGTTTCGGTTAAAAAATCATAGCGGGCAATGCGGGCGTTTTGTTCGAGATTTCCTTCTTTTTTTGAAAAATCGCCTTTTTTCAGAGCAAGTTCAAAACCGAATTTTCCGGCAAGAAGTTTAACGAAATTCTCGTCTTCCGCGCTTTCCTTGCCGCGCAGATCGTGATTAAAATGCGCGATGACAAAACGCAGATTCAATTTTTTCCGGCGTTTGAGTTCGTCCAAAGCCAACGCCAGACTGACCGAATCCGCGCCGCCCGAAACCGCGACGACAAAAGTTTCATCTTCAAACGGCAAACCGAGTTTGCGCCATTCGGTCAATAAATTTCGGACGAAATCATTCATTGAAAAACTGCCTAACTAAATAGAGTGTAAATTAAATTTCAAGGTGTTTTTCAAATTTCAGATTTCAAATTTCAGATTTCAAATTTGTGTTGAAAAACAAATATTGAAAAATTTGAATTACTTGAAAATTTAATTTACAGAGTACTAAGTAGAGCGTAAATTAAATTTTAAGGCGTTTGAAAAAAGTTTGGAGTCCCG
>CAYUGW010000470.1:0-3850 GCA_964444245.1 uncultured Blastocatellaceae bacterium
TGACCGACGCGCCGAAGGACAGACATTTGACGGCAATCGTCGCTTGATCGTGATAACAGGCAACGACTAAGTCAAATTCTCCGGCGTAGCCTCTTAAAAAAATCGTGTCGGGCGAAAATGCGCCGCTGACATCGATCCCGAATTCTGTGCGGCAAAAATCAATTGCGGGTATTATCTCATTTTTTTCTTCCAAACCAAACATTCCGCCTTCGGAAGCGTGCGGATTTAGTCCGGCAACCGCGATTTTTGCATCTTTGCCGATCAATTTGGACACTTCACTATGAGAAAATCTGATCAATTCAACCAGTTTTTCCTTTTTTACAAGAGTGAGCGCGTCCTTCAAAGAAACGTGAGTCGAAAGCAAAACAATGCGCAGCCGATCGGCAAAAAAGCTCATCGCAAATTTTTCTGTTCCGGTCAAATGCGCCAGAAATTCCGTGTGTCCGGGATAATCATAACCGCCTAGCGAGATCGCCATTTTACTGATCGGCGCAGTTGCTACGCCGTCAATCTTTTTCTCGCGCCAAAGTTTGACTGCCAATTCGATATATTCGGCGGAAGCTCTGCCCGTCGCGGCGGAATCCGCGCCGATGAGAAAATCCTTCGGAAGATTATTTAAGTTATAGACACTTATTTTGGCAGGAAAATCTTGAAAATCGTCGGTTATTTCAAAAAAATCAATGTCTAAATTCAAGTCTTTCGCGGTCTGGCGCAGAAAAGGCAGATTGCCGATAATAATTGGTTGGCAAGTTTGTTTTAGATTTTCGTCGCTGAGGGCTTTTAAAATTATTTCTGCGCCGATTCCGGCGGCATCGCCCATTGTAATACCGATTCGCGGTAAGAGATTATTCAATTTCTTTTTGATTAGTTTAACAGGATGTTTTGTAAAATTTTAAGACGAATATAGTTTTCAAACTTCGTCCGATTATCCATACTTTACTATTTTAACTGTCAGCTTTCAATTACGGAATTTAAATCGGAAAATGTCGAAGACTTAAGATGATTCCGCTATTTTGCCTTTTGCCTTTTTACTTTTGCCTTATTTCCTGTCTTCAGCTTTGAACATATATTTAATATTATGCTTTAAAAGCAGAATTTTCGGGGCATCTTCCCGATTTATTTTTAAAGATTCGAGATCATACCAATCAATTACGCCTTCGATCTCTTCACCGTCCTGCAAGACAATCACCATTTTCGTCCGCGAATCAATCTGCTTTTTATAATAATAAGTTTCGGCATTGGTTTCGCTTGGCGGCGGTATTTTTTTTCTGGGTTCAGAAAAATCCGGTTTAAAATTTTTGTCTCTCATATTCTCACAAATATATTTTTTTAGTGAGGCATATCCCCTTATTTGTTTATCAAAAGCAATTGATTAATCCGCCTGACGGCGAATAAATGTGGGAACATCAATATCTTCGTCTTCCTTGTTGCCGTCGCTCGCGCTGAAGGTCGTCGGCTTGCCGCTGTAGTGTGTCATTGTTTGTTGTTCGTTTTGCGGCATTGCCGCCTGCGCCTGATTTTCAAAACCGGTGGCAATAACCGTAATTTTTACTTCATTTTTCAATTCTTCGTCAAAAACCGTTCCGAAAATAATATTGGCATCTTCGTCGGCGGCTTCATTAATCAAGGAAATCGCGTCCTCGATTTCATCGAGCGGCATATTTTTCGAACCCGTTATATTAATCAGTGCGCCGCGTGCGCCTTTGATCGAATTTTCTTCGAGCAGTTTCGATTCGATCGCCGCTTTCATCGCTTTGACCGATGCGCCGTCGCCACTGCCGTAACCGATGCCCATCAGAGCCACGCCCATTCCCTGCATCACGGATTTTATATCGGCAAAATCGAGATTGATAATTCCCGGAACGGTGATTAAATCCGAAATTCCCTGAACGGCTTGCAACAGAATATTATCGGCACGGCGAAAAGCATCGATAATCGAAATTTTTTCTTCGACATCTTTGAGTTTTGAATTGGGAATCGTAATGATCGTATCAACGCAGCCGCGCATCTCCGCCAGACCTTCTTCCGCCTGCCGCATCCGCTTTTTGCCTTCGACGGCAAACGGCTTGGTAACGATGGCAACGGTCAGAGCTTCGAGTTCGATGGCAAGCGCGGCAATCACCGGTGCGGCACCCGTTCCCGTTCCGCCGCCTAAACCGGTCGTCACGAAAACCATATCCGCGCCTTCCAGCACATCCATAATTTTTTCGGTATCTTCAATCGCGGCTTGTCTGCCGATTTGAGGATCGGCACCCGCCCCAAGTCCACGCGTCAATTCGCTGCCGAGCTGAATCTTGATCGGAGCGTTTGAATTATTCAGAGCCTGGACATCGGTATTTGCCACGATGAATTCTACGCCTTGAATTCCTGCTTCAATCATATGATTGACCGCATTTCCGCCGCCGCCGCCGACACCGATAACTTTGATTCTTGCGCCGGTAATCATCGGTTCGTCTATATACATTTTTATTCCGTTATTTTTCATTTGAAGTACGTCCGTAGTCATCTTATTGAATTCCCTATAAGAAATTTCAGCCAAAATCTCAGTTGTGATGCTTATTTCGAGAATTTTCCGGTTTTCAACAATATGTTGTGCCTATGGCGAAAAAGCATACAACGATTTGGGGGTAAAAATCCAGTCGAGATGTTAAATTTATCTAAATTTCTCCCGAAAATTTTCAAACCACTCGGCAACTTTGCGCGTCGGCGATTTTCCGCCGTAATTTTGCTCCCGAATCTGAGAGCGCATCGAAGAGAAAGCCAACCCGCAAGCCACCGCCCAATCCGGCGTTTGAATCTCTTCCGCCAAACCGCCGAAATATTCCCTGTCCAAAAAACCGAGCCGCGTAGGTGCATCAAAAACCTGCTCGGCTATTTCCGTCATTCCGCGAATCATTGATCCGCCGCCCGTCAAAACCACGCCGCTCGGGATCTGTCCGCCCGAATTTACCGCTTCAACCGCGATCAGATGAAGCAATTCAATCGCCCGCGGCTGAACGATGTCGCACAAAATTTCTTTCGATAACTGGCGCGTTTCGTTTCTGCCGACGGGTTTTATCTCGATGATCTCCTGTTTTTCGTCTTCATCCATCAAAAATCCGGCGACGCACCCGTAATAATGTTTGATTTTTTCCGCTTCGGGAATCGAAACGCGCAAACCGACGGCGATGTCTTTCGTAAAATGCATTCCGCCGAACGGGAAAACCGCCGTATGCTGCACCGCACCGCGCCCGAAGATCATCAAACTCGTGACTTCCGCGCCGATATTGACCAGAGCGCAGCCGTATTCCTTATCATTATCGGTCAAGGTCGAAGTCGCCGCCGCAAGTGCTTCGAGCATCATATTTTCGATTTCCAGACCGGCGCGGTGAATCGCCTTGATCATATTCTGCCCTCCCGCACTCGGACTCGTTACGACGTGAATCCGGCTTTCGAGCCGCGCACCGTGCATTCCGATCGGTTCGATTATCCCGTCCTGCCCGTCAATAATAAATTCCTGCGGCAGGCGGTCAACGATTTTCCAGCCGGCGGGAAGCTGTACGGCGCACGCCGATTCGATGGCGCGGTCAACGTCTTCCCGCGTAATTTCGCGCCCTGCGCCCGCCACCGCGACAACGCCGCTTTTGTTTTCGCCCTGCAGATGTTCGCCCGAAATATTGACGGTTACGACCTGAGCTTCCAAACCGCTCATTCGCTCGGCTTCTTCGACGGCTTTTTTGATCGATTCGGCAACCGATTCGGTCGTCGTCACGATTCCGCGCCGAAGTCCGCGCGATTCCGCCTGCCCGATCCCGACGACATCCATCACACCGTTATCCGCCGATTCGCCGATCACGCAGCGAATCTTGCT
>CAYUGW010000471.1:0-3840 GCA_964444245.1 uncultured Blastocatellaceae bacterium
CGACTAGGAATTAAATTTATTAAGTGGAGCATGTTATTTAATTTCATTTACTTAGCATAAAAAAGAGCTGAAGTAAAATTTTCACTTCGGCTCTTTTTATATTTTCTGAATATTTTAATTTTGCCCGCTAAAAATTTCGGCGCGGTCTTTCAATCTGAAATCTGAAATCTGAAATTTGAAATTTGAAATTTAGAAAACCGCATCATTTCCTATTTTTTAGCCGTTTCCTTTTTCATTTCATCGAGTTCCTTCTGCGTTTTTTCGATGATTTGTTTCAGCGATTTTTTTATATCGTCGTTTTTGGCGCGTTCCAGAGATTTGTTCAAAGCCAGCAAATACGCCGTTTTGAGCGCGAGTTCCTTCGGAACTTTGACATCCGGTTCGACACCTGTGCCTTCCCAATTCGTTTTTGTGACGGGATTTATCGCGCGTCCTGTCGGGATAAAAATTCCGAAATTTTCGCTGAGGCGAAACATTCCGCCCGGATTTGCGCCGCCGCCCGTCGTTTCGCCGACGATCGTGCCGCGTTTTAAAACTTTCAAATTATTTGAAAATTCTTCCGCGCCGGAAAACGTCCAGTTGCTCGTTAAAACATAAACGTCTTTATCGCCGTATTTTTTGCCCGCGACATTCGGATTCGTCCAGAATTCTTCCGTTTTATCGCCTTCGCGCCAGTATAGATTGTTCAGATGAACGCGTCTTTCGCCGAAAAGATACGAGCTGATCAACGCGACCATCGCCGGATTTCCGCCGCCGTTTTGCCGCAGATCGAAAATCAGCGCGTCCGTGTTAGAGACGAAATTCATCGCCGCGGCGACCGTTTCCGCGCCGAGTTCGTGATCGAGAAAATTGCGGAATTTGATATAACCGATATTTCCCGGCAGCCATTCGACCTGCTCGAAACCGTGATTATTCATCTTCATCATCTGGGCGCGTTCCGCTATTTCTTCGGCAGACGGTTCGCTGCGTCTTTCTCTGACCGGAATCGGGCGTTCGGAAAAACGCACCCGCATATGTTTATCGCGGCTGACCGATTGCAGGTCATTCGTCAGTTTTTCCGCAAATGCCTTCGCGCTCGTCAAATTGTCGTATTCCTTATTTTTCAGACGCGCTCTGATGTCCGTTTCCATCTTTTTCGCCACTTCCGGGAAAACATACGAATCGTTGAGATTCTTCAGCATTACGTCTATGACTTCCGCACGCGTTTTCGCGTCAATCGTCAAATCATTTTGCTGGGCAAACATATTTATCGAACTCAAAATAAAAATCGCTATCAATGCCAATTGTTTTTTCATAATTTCTAAACTCCTTCGTAATTCTTTTAGTTTCAGCCATTTAACAAACCTTCGAGCAGCAAATTTGCCAGACGAAGCGTTTTAGCTTCAAGGTCGGCGCGTTCACCGAGTTCTTTGGTCGTTAAGCTGAACGGAAGCAGAGAATTGGTTGCCAGAAGCAGCGTTTCCGCAATTTCCTGCGCGTTTCCCGCAGAAAATGTTTTATTCATAATTCCTTCTTCGATCACACGGGCAAAGATTTTCGATTCTTCCTCAAAATAACCTTTGCGCCGCGCCAGAAGTTTCGGACGCAACGCCGCCAAAAGATCATTGATGCTCTGCGTGTAATGCTGAACGCTGTCAAAACGAAACAAAACTCTCTTAAGAAGCATCCGCCGCAATTTTTCCGCGGCGGAAATTTTTTGTTCGGCGATTATTTCAAGTTCGCCTTTCAAACGCTCGATGATTCGATCAATATGCGACAGCGCGATTTCTTCCTTACTCGGAAAATGCAGATAAACACTACCTTTCCCGATTCCGACTTCGCTTGCCAATTCGTCAATCGTCATTTTTTGATAACCCGAACGCACCAGTAATCTGTCGGTCGCATCCAGAAGTGCTTCTCTGACTTCCCTGCTTTGAACTCCTGTTTTCATAATTTATTAATTTTTGACCAAAATTAAATTCCAGTCAAATATAGAAACGAAAGTTCTTAAATATTTGTTTCAAGAAATAAAAATATTTCCGGCAAACAAAAAAAAAGACCGCCTTTTACGCAGTCTTTTCAAAACAGGGAAATTTTCTTCAATCGAAAATCAAAAATCAAAAATCAAAAATGACATCATCTTTTCCAGTAATTTTTAATTTTCAGATCGAGCATCGGAAAGGCGCAATATTCGACCGTTCTGCCGGATTCGCGCAGGGTTTCGACCATTCCGATCGCGGCATCGGCATTTCGTGTGTGAACGATCACGGTTGCGGCTCTCTGCAAAGTCCTGTTTTCATTGAGCCAGCGGGCAATTTCGTAGCCCGTATTTTCAAAATCGCTGTGCGTATTTGATTCGTAATGATGCGGCAACAGATCGTGATCGAGAAAAATCGCGTCGTAGGCGTATTGTTGAAGAAGTTCTTTGGCTTCATCAACCGTTTCGGCAATGTCTAGCTCGTCGCCTTCGAATCTTTTCTTAAACCAGCGATGACGGCGGCGGTCGTCATCGAGCAAAAAAACCGAGATCGGACTTCGTTCGGCTTTGAAATTTGCTAAACCGAGTTTTATTAAAACGCTTTGTATAATGCTCATATTCTGTGAAAGTCTTGCTTAATCAAAGTTTTATAATATAGCACAGCTTTCGGAGAGTAAAAACAGGGAAAATATTTTTTTTGGAATGTGAATTTTTTGTTAAATCCCTAAGTCCTGTGTTTTCAAAAACTTCGCTTTTTCGTCCGTTTGCAGATTCTTTTCAGCCCGATGTTTACTGGGTTTTTAAAAGCAAAATAAAACTTGAAATCGAGTGATAAATTGTTATAATCCAAAACAGCTTCAAAATGATTTTTTGCCGCAGGCTTGCACTTTTTATCTGCACAGAAATCAATTCCGACTTTTATAAATGGCACAAGAAAAAGCGACAATTCATCCGCTGTTTGCCGTTCCGAGTAAATCACCGGAACTGCCCGAACAGGAATATTATGAAACGCCGGACGCGGGCGAAGAGGAAGATATTTGTCCGTCTTGCTTCGGTTCGGGCATGGAAGTCGTTCCCGGCAAAGGTGCGCGCACGTGCGAATGCCGCAAACAGAAAAAGCAAAGTAATCTGATCGAACGGGCGCGGATTCCGAAACGCTACACGGATTGTCATTTTCACAGCTACAAAGTATTCAACGCCTCGCAGGAACGCGCATTTCGCTACGCTTCACGGCTTTCGATGGAATATCCGGCGGTCGAACGCGGGCTTCTGTTCACCGGAACGGTCGGAGTCGGCAAGACGCATCTCGCGGTTTCGATTCTGAAAAGCCTGACCGAACGCGGATTTTCGTGTCTTTTTTACGAATTCGGCGCACTTCTGAAAAGCATACAGGATTCTTACAACAGCGTTTCGCAAACTTCGGAACTGAAAATTTTGTCGCCGGTTTTCGACGCGGAAATCCTCGTTTTAGACGAAATCGGCGCGGCAAAACCGACCGATTGGGTGCGCGACACAATGGCGCATATTATCAATTCGCGCTATAACGACCGGAAGCTGACGATCTTTACGACCAATTATCACGACGAGCGAAACTCCGAGCGCGAAGAAACGCTGGAAGAGCGAATCGGCGTTCGTTTGCGTTCACGGCTCCGCGAAATGTGCCGGACGGTCGTCATCAGCGGCGAGGATTACCGGAAAAATTTCGATAAAGTTTCGCCGATCAAAAAGAGTCCGCGATAGAATTTTTAGAATTTAATTAAGAAAAACACGAAGTTTCAAAGAATTTTGAAACTTCGTGTTTTTCTTTGCGAACTTTGCGCCTCTGCGTGAAAAAGAATTTATGTCACGCAGAGACGCAAAGTCCGCAAAGTATTTATTTATAA
>CAYUGW010000472.1:0-3835 GCA_964444245.1 uncultured Blastocatellaceae bacterium
TTCACCTTGTCTATGATGAGTTGGAAGTCGGCTTCTATTGTTTTTTCATCAATTGTATTCATAGTTGGCTCATACAGCTTTATTTTAACTGCTTCGCCAACTATCATTTACTGCCGGAAAATTACTTATATAGTTCTTAATTTTGTTTGGCGAGGCGTTGGAAAAGGGCTTTGATTAGCATTGGAAAGACAAAAGTGTAATCGCTTAAGACTTCGGCAAATTGTCCGCCTTCATCTTTGGGAACGAATTTCCCCCAGGAAATTCCTTCCGAGTAAGTCGCGCCGGAGAGACCGCCCCAGTAGGGCGGATCGGGGCAAATTCGCACGGCGTATTTGAATCTGACCGGATGAGCGGCGATACCGGATTTACGACGCTCGATCGAGTCAATATAAGGTCCTATTTGCTGCGCCCAGTTACGCGGGACACCGCCGCCGAGCGTGATGATTCCGAGCGTTCCGGCATCACGGGCGAAAGAACAGTACCGCTCAAAGTCCAAAAACGGATTAAATTGGCGTTCCGGCATCCCGTCTTCGCGTTTATAGTAGTTATAAGTTGCAAAATCGAGTCCGAGTTCACTGTCGGTAAAAGCCGGAATAAAGATCGGCACTTTTTGCCTGTAAGCACTCTGCAGAAATCCTATCTCCATTCCTAATTCGGCGAGGTGGCGACCGAGTGCTTCAGTCAGGTCTGCACTACAGAGAACGCGGTCGGGAGCTATCCCGTCAAGAATCCGGTGAATAATTTCCTCTAATTCGTCCAGCGCATACTCGGTTTCAATCGTATCGAAAATCCGGTCGTATCCCTGCTCGAACAACCAGGTGTCGGAGCGTCCCTCCGGCAACTTAAAATGCGAATTGCCGTGTTCCGCATTAAAACCATGGCAGATAATCGCTCCTGTACTTACTATGCAGCGAATTATTCCTCTATCGATCAGTTCCCCGATAATGCCATCCAATTTAGCGATCGATGCCGCACCGGACAGAGTCAGAATGATCTTACATCCCGTATCGGCGACCATGGTTGAAAGAACTTCAAAGGCTTGCCCTAAAGCACGTGCGCCGAACGCCGTGTCCCGCATCGAGCGCAGAAGATCGTCGAAATCGGCAATTTCCTCAAGGTGAATCGAGCGGAGCGGTTCAAGTCCGTGTTGCAATCCCTGATTAAGTGCTATTGTCCGGTAGTGTCCAACCGCACGTCCTTCCTGTTTCTCAAATTCGACTAGCGGAACGGGATCGGCTGACGGCATTTTCTGACACACGCGATTGAACAGGTCTTCCATAACGTATTGTTCCGCATGCTTCATCGCCGCCGGTTCCAATACTTCGCGATATTTATGAAGCGACCAGTTGAGATAGACAGTCGCAATAATATTTTTGAGCAAGGTTTTCGATATGCTTTCTTGCTCCATATCATCAAGAGGTTTGAGCATTAAAATCTCCGGAACTTCCGGATAAATATAATTGCCTTCGGAATCGAATTCCAGCGGCGGCTGCCAGTAACGCACGCCCTGCGTCCAGCGGTACCCCATTTTGTTCCAAAACCCGAGAGAGTCTGTTTCCGCTTCAAGCATCGAGTAGGCAAATTTGCCTCCCAATTTGTTTATCCAGTCAGAGGCTTCTTCAATTGCCCCCTTCCACAACTTTGTGCCAAGCCCCGGAAGCGCACGACCTCGCAGAAATTTTGATGTAACCTGATGACCTATCGCAAACATAAACAGAGGTGTCGAGCCATCCGGATTCGGACCGGCATATTCCTCTATTTTCATAATATTCCCGGAAATCACTCCGACAACAATCGCACTCTCGCCGCTGCGCAGATAGGCTGCCACCATAAGAAATGGAAAAGGATTTTGCTTTTGTTGATTGAGTTCAAGCCATTCGACATAACGCTCGTGTGGGTCAAGCACGCTGATGTCAAACTCGGATTGGAGAAGGCGAAAGCTGACATCAAGCCAGACATCCGCCTTATCTACTACCCGGTACTCGACATCCCCGACCGACCGCAACATAAGGTCTTCGAAATTCTCTTCGGTGACGTGCGTGACATCTTCGTGAATTTCGTCATCGGCAATGTTTCCTATTAAATCAACCATTATAGTATCTTTAGCGGCATCGTGAAAAAATAATGACAAAAACACCCGAGCAAAAACCGCGATGGTGCAATTGAACTAAATAACCACCACGTCTTTCCCAATTGCGGTAAATACTTTCTGCTCTTGATTAATACTCAACGGAATGTTTCGTATGAGTGTTACATCTAACACTTTCAGAATAGTAATTCTAACTTTGAAAATAGTAATTCTAACTTTGAAAAAAGTAAAAGTCAAAAATTAAAATGTCCGCAAGTCATTCCTAACCGTATATAATGGCGAGGTTGAACACATATTATGAATATCCGGATACTCTGCATTTTTATTGCGCATCGCCACTTTTTTATTGATTTTGCCTTTTTGTAAATTCCGTGAAATTCGGATTTTCCGATTTCGGAATTAATCTATAAAGGCGAATCAGGAGTCAAACGATTGCCTGAATAAATTACATAACGGAAGAGAATTCTCAAAAAAATATGTGTTAAAATCTCACAGTCAAAAATCGAAATGAGCCGACAAACAAAAATTTTTCAGACAAATCCGCCCGCGCTTTATGCGGCTTTTGATCTGTTCCCGTCGCGCAAAGGTGCGGCGATTCATATCAATAAATTTTCCCGTGCGCTTTTTGAAGAAATGCGGGGCGGTGCGCTCTACGCGCTCGGAAACGATAAACTTCCCGCTTATCAGATTGAAAGAAATGTTGAAATAGTTAGATTTACTCATTTAATACAAAATTATCTGCAGCGCGCTCTGGCGTTTAGCGAATATTTAAATGAATTGTTGGATGAAGGGGAAAGCGATTTGAAAATCTGTCATTTTCGTGATATTTGGAGCGGTCTGGCGATTCTAAGAAAAGAAAGAAAATACAAAACCGTTTTTGAAGCGAACGGTTTTCCGTCGGTCGAACTTCCCTTTGCCTATCAAAATATATCGCCGGAAACGCTTAAAAAACTCCACGCAATGGAAAAATTTTGTCTGGAAAATTCCGACCGTATCATCACGCCGTCGCATTCGATCAAGGAAAAAGTTTCGAGTTACGGAATTAATGAAGACAAAATCACGGTCATTCCGAACGGCGCGGAAATTCCCGAACGGGCGGAAAAGCCCGAAAATGCGCCGCGCCGATATATCATATATTTCGGCGCGGTTCAGGCGTGGCAGGGCGTTGACGTTTTGCTGAAAGCCTTTGCACGGCTCGCGGATTTAAGCGATTTGCATCTGGTAATTTGTTCGTCGAATCATTCGCGGCGTTCAAAACTTTTGCGGAAAATGGCGGAAAAACTGGAGATTGACGAAAGAATCAGGTGGCATTTCGGTTTGAGCGAAGAAGAACTCGCGCCCTGGCTGGCGCACGCTGCGCTTTCGGTCGCGCCTTTGACGGAATGTTCCCGAAACATCGAACAGGGTTGTGCGCCTCTGAAAATTCTGGAATCAATGGCGGCGAGCGTTCCGGTCGTCGCATCCGATCTACCTTCGGTTCGGGAAATTATGACCGATAAAATTCACGGGCGCATTATTCACGCGGATCGTCCGGGCGAACTTGCGCGCATCATCCGCGTTCTTTTGCAATATCCCGATCTTCTGCGCGAAATGGGCGAAAATGCGCGAAAAAAAATCGAGCAGGATTTTCTCTGGGAAAAATCGCTCGGCAAATTAAAGGAAGTTTATCGTAAGTTATAGAGAAAATTGATTTACAAAATTTTTAAATTCTAGTATATTGAGCGACAAATCCATTTGCCGGAGAAA
>CAYUGW010000473.1:0-3811 GCA_964444245.1 uncultured Blastocatellaceae bacterium
ATTATCGAGATATTCGAGCGCACGGCTGACGAGAATTTCGCGTGCCGGAGTTGCGCCCGGCAGATTTTGAATCGAATCGTGAAGCTCGAAAACAACGGAATTAGCGAGTTTGCGGACATCGTTAAATCGTTGTTCGGCTTGCGCTTGGGCGCGTTGGGCTTTGAAATACTGCCAGCTTGTCAGAAAAGTCGCGGTCATTAGCAAAAGCGCAAAGGCGGCGGCGGAAAAAACTCCGGCGCGATGGCGTTGAACAAATTTTTGTATGCGATAAGCACGTGAATCCGCCGTCGCGGAAACCGGCAAACCTTTTAAAAATCTCTCGATGTCGTCAGCCAATTCCTGCACGGATTTATATCGCCGGTCGGTTTCCTTGCGAATCGCTTTTAAGATGATGTTGTCCAGATCGCCTTTCAGATTTTGGATTTTTTCTTTCGTCCTTTGTCCTTTGTCCTTTGTCCTTTGTGCTTTTAATTCAGAGGTTTGATTTTCTTCAGCCAACGAAGAGCTATGGACAACGGACGAAGGACGAACGGGGTCTTGCGTCGAAATTTTTTCGGAAATTTCGAGTGGATTCGTCGAATCGAATTTAAAGGGACGCGTTCCCGTTAGAAGTTCGTATAAAACTACGCCGAGCGAATAAACATCGGTCGAAGTCGTCGTCATTTGCCCGCGAAGCTGTTCGGGTGAAGCGTATTCGGGAGTCATCAGACGCATCTGCGTTTTCGTCGCTTCCGCCGTTGAATCATTCCAATCGGGCGAGAGAAGTTTGCCGATGCCGAAATCGAGCAGTTTCGGCGTTCCGTCTTTTGTTACGATAATATTTGACGGTTTGATGTCGCGGTGAACGACCAGATTTTGATGCGCGTAAGATACGGCGTTGCAGACCTTTACAAAAAGTTCGAGCCGTTCATTCGTATCAAACAGATGATTTTCGCAAAAATCTCTGAGCGATTCGCCTTCGATATATTCCATCACGAAATACGGCAAACCGTCTGCGGTCGAACCGCCGTCGAGAAGTCTGGCAATATTCGGATGTTCGAGTTGGGCAAGAATCTGGCGTTCGGTCAAAAAACGCTTCAAAACGGCATTGGTGTCCATTCCGCGTTTGATCAGTTTGAGTGCGACCTTTTGCGAAAAACCCTCGCCGCGATGTTCCGCCAAGAAAACCGCGCCCATACCGCCGATTCCGATTTGCGAAATTATTTCATAATCATCAATCGTTTGCCCGACAAATTCGCCGCCAACCGATTCATCAAAAACCGCAAACGCATTATTTTCAAGTATTTCCGCTTCTTCCTGCGCCAAAAACACTTCGACTTCCTTTTTTAATTCCGCATCTTCGCCGCAAATTTCCGCCAAAAAACCGGCGCGTTCTTCCGGCTCAAGCTCGATTGCCCGTGCCAGAATTTCTTTGATTTTTTTCCATCTTTCGGGGGACATTTTGGAATTTCAGCCGCGTAAGAAATCGAAAAACCGCTGTTTTTTTCGCGCTTTTTCGATTTTCTTCGCGTTTTATATTTTTTTTCAATCTTTCAAAATTTTGCTTAAAAACATTTTCGCGGTCGCCCATTCGCGTTTAACGGTTGCCGGTGAAATGCTTAGAACTTCGGCGATTTCTTCGATTTTCAAACCGCCGAAAAACTTCATCTCGACAACCTGCGCCTGCCGTTTATCCAAACTTTCGAGCTTTTTCAGAGCCTCGTCAATTTCCAGCACATCGAAATTATTTCCGCTGCCGTAACTGACGGCTTCGTTCAGCACAATTTGCGTTTTATGTTCGCCGCCGCGTTTGAGGCTGTTTCTGCTGCGGGCGTAGTCAATCAAAATTTCGCGCATCGAACGCGCCGCGACGCCGAAAAAATGCGAGCGGTTTTGCCATTCGATTTCCTGCCCGACAAGCCTTAAATAGGCTTCGTGAACCAGCGCGGTCGGCTGTAATGTGTGATTTGCGCGCTCGCTCCGGAGATAACTTCCCGCTAAACGGCGCAATTCTGCATAGACGACCGGTAAAAGCTCGTTGAGCGCGGATTTTTCGCCTTCGCGCAGTTCCTGAAGAAGTAATGTAATCGGCTTGTCATCCATTTTTTTATGCCGATTTTACATCTTTTTTTCGCTGTCCGCAAAACTTTTAATTTTTTTTGAGCCTTTTTCTCCGCATCCTCCGCATTAGTTGGTCAAAGAGAATTTTTTGGACGACGAGGAGATTAACTATGAAAAGAACAAAATTGACAAAATTACATTGTTTATCGGTATTTTATTTGATTTTCAGTTTATTGATGTCCGGATTTATTTTTCCGGCGAATAATGTTTCGGCGGCAAACACCCGAAACGAAAATCAAGCGAAACCAAATGCGGCGGGAAATACGGCATATTTTGAGGAAAATCGCGGACAGTTCGATAATCGCGTCAAATACCTGACGCGCGGCGCGGGCTATGATCTGTTTTTGAACGCAGCGGAAGCGGTTTATGTTTTGACAAGCCGCGAGCCGCCTGCCGAAAGCCGGGAGTCAAGAATCGAGGACTTAACAAATCCGAAATCTGCAATCCGCAATCCGAAATCCGCCACGGCTGTTTTTATGAAATTGGCGGGCGCGAATGCGGAAAGCCGCGCCGTCGCTCTGGAAGAAATGGCGCATAAAACGAATTATCTGAAGGGCGCGGAAGCGGAGTGGAAAACCGGTGTTCCGAATTTTCGGCAAGTGCGTTTTGAAAATGTCTATCCGGGCATTGACGCGATCTGGTATGGCAGGGAAAACGGCGCGGTGCAGTATGATTTTCAGGTTGCGCCGAATACGGATGCCGCGCAGATCGTCTGGGAAATCGAAGGCGCGGACGCGGTTCAGCTCGATGCGGAAGGCAATCTTTTAATTAAAACCGCCGACGGCACGATCAGGCAAAACAAACCGTTTTCATATCAGGAAGAGGAAAACGGTTTTCAGCAGGAAATCGAAAGCCGTTTCGTTATCGAACAATCGAAAAGCGGAAACCGAAAATCAATAGTCAAATTCGCGCTGGGTGATTACGACCGCTCGAAAACATTGACGATTGACCCGACCGTTAATCTCAACAATCTGGCATTTTCAACATTTCTCGGCGGAAGCGCGGAAGACGAAGGACGAAGCATCGCGGCAGATTCCGCCGGAAATGTTTATGTCGCCGGTTATACTCTCTCAAGCAATTTTCCGACCACGCCCGGAAGTTTCGATACTACTTTAGGCGGCACGCGCGACGCTTTTATAACCAAACTCAATTCGAGCGGCAGCGATCTTATCTATTCGACTTATCTGGGCGGATCAGGCAACGATACGGGAGGCGCGATAAAGGTTGATTCGATGGGAAGAGCGGTAGTTGTCGGATATACGAATTCGACCAATTTTCCGTTCTATACAGGAAATTTCGACGGAACGCACAACGGCGGCGATGATATTTTCGTCACCAGACTGCTTCCGAACGGCGACGGAATTGCCGGAATTTCAACTTACGTCGGCGGAAGCGGCAATGATTATGCAAACGGTTTGAGCATTTCCGACGGACTTTTCGGCGATGGAAGTATTTATGTTGCCGGATGGACGGACAGTTCTAATTTCCCGACGACGGCGGGAGCTTACGACACGACCTACAACGGCAACGGCGATGCTCACGTCTTTAAGCTGAGTTCAAACGGCGCGTCGCTCATATATTCAACATATATCGGCGGAAATTTTATGGATTTGGCACTTTCAATCACGAACGATCTGTCGGGCAACGCCTATATTACCGGAAGAACCAGTTCCAACACTTTTCCGACCACGCCCGGCGCATATATGACATC
>CAYUGW010000474.1:0-3807 GCA_964444245.1 uncultured Blastocatellaceae bacterium
GCGGGAGAATGAGCATCGTCAATCCGAACGGCGCGGATACCATTATTATCAGAACAATCGGTGCCGGTTTTTACGAACCGCGCGCTTTTGATATTCAGCCCGGCGCGGATATTACGATTGATGGCTTGACGACCACGGGCAGCGGCAATTATGTTAATTGGATCGGCGGCGGCATCAACAACGGCGGCACGCTGATGCTGAAAAATTCGGTGGTCAGAAATCATCGCGTTTATGTTTACGGCAGCGGTGGCGGCATCTACAACTACGGTACGATGACGCTCATCAACTCGACCGTGACGGGCAATAGCGTAGAAATTTCAAGCATCGGTGCTGGCATTACCAATTTAGGCACAATGACGATCAATCGCTCGAACATTAACGGCAACGGCAGAGGCGGCGCGATTTACAATAAAGGGACGATGACCGTAACGGAATCGAATATAAACGATAATGGTTTAGGAGACTTCAAAGCATTTTCCAACGAAGGCAATTTAACAATCACCGGTTCAAATATTTTACGCAATAACGGCGGTGCTATTGATAATTTTTATACCGAGAATCATACGAATACCGTGACTATGATAAATACAATCGTTGCCGGGAACGATGATGGGGTTTTGGGAACTATTACCGACTTCGGCGGCTCGATGTATATTATAAACTCGACAATTACGGCTAATCAGGGCAAGGGAGGATATGTCGGTATTTTTGCAGTTTTTGTCGAGCATCCGACATATATTCGCAATACGATTGTCAGCGGAAACTATTTCGATAGCAGTAGCTGCGAAGTTTGCGCCAACGGAGAGGGAGCTATCGTTTCAAACGGCAATAATCTTATCGGAATCACCAATTCTCCGGGGATAATAAACTGGCAGTCGTCGGATATTTTAGGACAACCGCCGCGCCTCGCGCCTTTGGGAAATTACGGCGGCGCGACTTGACCCATAATTCGCTTGCCGTCAACAACGGCAACAACTGCGTCATCACGGCAAACGGCTGCGGCGACGGCAATCCGGCGATTCCGACCGATCAGCGCGGCGCAGCGCGTGTCGGCAATGTGGACATCGGCGCGTTTGAAGTCAACAGCGCGGCAAACGGCGGCAGCTTTCGCGCCGTAACCTTAAACGGCAAAAGCGATACACCGTTTTTCTATCAATTAACACCCGACAGCGGCGCGTTTTCCTATTCGGTCACGGCGGGAAGTCTGCCGCCCGGACTTTATTTGAGCAATTCGCTGTCTGTAAATTCTGAATCCGGGCGATTGTCCGCGAAAAAATCGCTCGCGCCGGCTGCCGGAGCGTATTCGATCACCGGAACGCCGACGATGGGCGGAATTTTCGACTACACGATCACCGCTACCAACGGAACGGATTCGGTCAGCACGGACTACACGACCACGATTCAAGCCGCGCCGACCTCCGCGCCTATCGAAATCAGCGGACGCGTTCTAAGCGGCAATAACCGCGGAATCTCCAACGCGCAAGTTACCTTGACCGATCAATACGGGCAGACGCAAACAGCGCGAACCACGACGTTCGGGTATTTTCGTTTCACGGATGTTCAGGCAGGCGCGGATTATGTCATCGGCGTATCGGCAAAGCAGTATAGTTTCGCTCCGCAGATTATCACGCCGCAGGATAATATGACCGATTTAATTTTCAGTTCTGCCGATTGATTATTTTACCGCGCCGCACTTTTCGCGGAAGAAACCGAAACAACGGCGCGGTAAAATAATCAGCAGACCGAAATCGAATCAGCTGATTATTTCAAACGGATGAAACCAAGATTTTTCGCTGATTTTGATGATTCCGTCTGCCCAATATTCGGGTTTCGCGATCATCAGAATGCTCAAAATCATCATCAAAAATCCGAAAAATGCGATTAGATACATTTAGTTTTTCACGAAATGACCGATTATCAATTTTTTGTGATGATATTTGAAAAAACAAAAAATTTAGTTGGTTTTCCAGAAAATGTTTGAAGTTAATAATATGCGTATAAAATTGTCGTGACTAGCGCAAATAATCAGCTCACGGCAGATTTCAGCCTACATTTTTAGTCTTTCAATTTCTTCGATTCCGAAGAATACACCGGTTGCCAGGTCGGTAATTTGTTTTTCGTCAGAAGGATTGGAAATATCTTCAAGAAAAATTTCGGGAGAATCGGAGACAGACAAATAGATTATGAACATATCTGAACTTAATGAAAGAATGCTGTTATCCAACGTAATTTCAAGCAATTGGTGGGGATAACCTGCGTCGTCTTTGAATGCTCCATCAAGCCATTTCATCTCCATTTTTTTTACGTCCAACACTGATAAAATCGACTCGATTATCGGGTAACGGGTTACAGGAATAAGCCATAACATTTTCCCTTCCTGACCGCTTTCGTAGGCAATTCTTTGAAGACTTAATTTAAACTTTTTTGAAACCTCATCATACGAAATATCATTTATTGATATGTTTGCATCATGCAAATAATCGGATAACAATGGAATATCAAGAGCTTTTGCTCGAAGTTTCTGATTCATAATTTTCATTCCCAACTACTTATTGAATATAATGCCGCTGATTCAAAAAGAATTTTTTTGGAAATCTTTGGAATAGTTTATCTTTCATTATCTATAAGCACTGCGACCGGAAATATGAACCCAGAGAATCAATTGATTGCCCCGACGATTCCCATTTTCGCGTAAACGTCCGTTAAAGTTTCACGCGCGATCACACGCGCTTTTTCCGCGCCGTTTTTCAAGATTTCCTTTAAATCTTCGTCCGAATAATTTTTCACGCGCTGTTGAAATGGCTTTAAGAATTCGATGACGGCTTCGGCGGTTTCGGTCTTGAAATGTCCGTAGCCTTTGCCGGCGAAATTCGCTTCGCATTCTTCGGGCGTTTTTCCGGTCATTAATTGATAAATTGTCAGCAAATTGTTGATCGCCGGACGCGTGTCGTCGAATTTTATTTCTGTTCCCGAATCGGTGACGGCTTTTTTGAATTTTTTAACAATCGTGTCGGCATCGTCGAGTAAGAATATCGCGCCCGCCGCGTTTTCATCCGATTTCGACATTTTTTTCGAAGGGTCTTGCAACGACAGAATATTCGCGCCGACGGGCGGAATAAAAGGCTCCGGAACGATGAATGTTTCGCCGAAATCGCGGTTAAATCTTTCCGCCAGATCGCGGGAAAGTTCGAGATGCTGTTTCTGATCTTTGCCGACCGGAACGAGATTTGTTTGATAAAGCAAAATATCCGCCGCCATCAAAACCGGATAGGTAAAAAGCCCGACTCCGGCGCGTTCCGCGTTGCCTTTGCCCTTGTCTTTGAACTGCGTCATTCGTTCAAGCTCGCCCATTCGCGCAACGCACGACAAAACCCATTGAAGCTCGGCGTGTTCCGAAACGTCGGATTGAATAAATATCGTTGATTTTTCCGGATTAACTCCAGCCGCGAGATAAATCCGCGCCAGATCGAGAGTTTTTTGCCGCAGAACGTCCGGATTTTGCGGCATCGTGATCGCGTGGAGATTGACGATGCAGTAGAAACTTTCGTATTCGTCCTGCAACGCCACCCAATTTTTGAGCGCACCGAGATAATTGCCGAGATGCAGATTGCCCGTCGGCTGTGCGCCGCTGAAAATGCGTTTTTTCATAACTGTTTAAAAGGCAGAAACCCGAATGTAAATGAGGGTGTTGTTAAAAGGCAGAAACCCGAATGTATTGGAGTTGTTTTCTCACCCTCCATAACTTGTCGGGTTTCTTCCTAAAGTGAAACCCTCCATAATTGTCGGGAGTTCCGCCTTTGCTTAATT
>CAYUGW010000475.1:0-3798 GCA_964444245.1 uncultured Blastocatellaceae bacterium
AGTCAACGCCGTTATTAATTCCCGTGCCATAAACGATGATCGAATCGCCGACCGCAATATTTCCGCGATAATGAACCGGAATTCCGGTTTTGACGACCGTTTGCGCAGTAATCAAAGACACCGAAAAAATCATTAAACAAATTAAAATCAGCAATTTACGAAATTTCATTTTTATTTCCTCCTCGTTAATTCGGGATTTTCCGGCGAAACATTGAATGTCGGATATTTATCGCCGAATTTTTTAACAAACGCTTTATAAAGTTCCGGTGTCATCACCCAAATAGCGCAGCTTCTGCCCAAAGCAAGCGATTCCCTTGTGCGCGTTCCGATATTGTCGGCTGTTATCAGTTCGTTCAGCCAATTTCCCCAGGTATTCGGATTCGGGCGAAAAGCACTTCTCAATTCGGAATGCCCGCAAGCGCGTAAATCGGCTTTTTTCAAGACATCGCTCGAAGCCAAATCCATCGTGCCGACCGCGATATAATCGCCCGCTTGCGGTTTGAATAAAAGTTCCAGATCGTCACCGACGATTTTATAAACCGCAAATCCGGCATTGTCTTTTTCCAGATTTTTTTCCTGTTCCGGCGTTTTAATAACTAAAACGACGACATCGCAAGTTCCCGCATCAATCACGCGACCTTTCGCGCCGCCGACCGTCGGCACGACCTTTTTAAAAGCATTTTTGTTTGATGGATTCGCCCCGTCGCCGAAAATACACGCAGTTAAATCTTTTGCTTTCAAGATTTTATCGGTCGCTTTTGCCGGTGTGGTAAAAAAGAAATGTTTCGGATATGCGTCTTGATTTTTTGCCGTCGTTCCGGTCGTTTCTTTTTCCGAGGTTTGGTTTGCCGGTTTCGGTTTGGTTGCTTCTTTCGCTTTATTTTTGATTTGGTTGAGCTGCGCCGAAACGCTTAAGACTCCGACAAATCCGAAAACTGTTAATATTGCTAACAAACTAAATAATTTTTTCATAAATTTTACCTCCATAAATTTCCGCCGATTTCTTTGAAAAAGCGGGTTGTTGTTAAATGTTTTGATTTACCAATAAGTTTGAAATCTGAAATTTGAAATTTAAAAAATACTCGAAAATTTAATTTACGGTGTATTTATTTTCTTTCAAATCCCTTTGCCGTAAAAGTTCCCTTTATCTCCTTTTCGCCGTCGCTTAAATTTATTTCGCCGCTCATCGTGTTTTCCGTTGCCGCAGTGATTTTCACATCGCCGGTCATCTTGCTTTCGTTCAAGAAATGCTTGACTTCCTTGCCGTCCTTAAATGTGCGGATGCTTGCCGAAGAAACGCTGTTAAAAGCAAACGATTCGGAGCGTTTTGCCGCCGGATAGGTTTCGGCTTTCGGCGGCGTTTTATCATCGGCGTTTTCCGCGCCGTCAATGTTGAAGCAAACCTTTGTCTGAGAATCGGCTTTGACCGGCGCACCGATTGAAATCGCACCTTGCGTCATATCAATTTCGCTGTCGGACACACAAACAAAATAACTCGAAGATTTTGCCGTTTGTCCGGGTTTTGACCATGATTTTGTCGAAGTGTAAAATCCGCCTGATTTTACGGGCATTTCCTGTTTATCGGAAGTTGGATATTTGAGCGTCAAAACTTCCGCACCGCCGCCTGCCACGTTGCAAGAAATAAAAAAAACCGCTCCGATCATCAGAAAAGTTATAGCTAAAATTTGTTTCTTCATTTTTGATTCTCCTGTTTTTTTTTGAAAATTAGACTTACTAAATCAAATATAATCGAATGATTTCGGCTTGAACCCACTTAAACAGGTAGTAAATTGATTTCGGATTTCGGATTTCGGATTTCGGATTTTAGAAATTATTTAATTTCAGGGATTTACAAATAATCTTTCGTATAATTTGCGAATTGAAAAAGACTCTGAAATGCGGTTTTTTTTTATCAAATTATAAAATCTGTTATATTTTAAAGATAATTTTTTTGCTGGAAAACAAATGATCGAAATAGTAAATCGCCAAAGAAAAATCGCGCTGGAAACGGCAAAATTTTTAAACTTTGCCGAACGAGCGGCGCAGGAAGTTTATCAAACCGAAAATAGATATTTTACGATTGCCTTTGTTTCCGACCGGAAAATGAAAGAGTTGAATTATGAATTTCGCGGAATAAATTCGACGACCGATGTGCTTTCGTTTTCTTTTGAACCGGAAGATTTCGAGTTTTCCGCCATTGAAAACGAAAATTTAGGCGACATAGTGATTTCCGTCGAACAGGCAAAAAAACAAGCGGCGGAAAATAATCTGTCGCTGGAAAAAGAAATCAAACAACTGATTCTGCACGGCATTTTGCATCTGTGCGGTTTTGACCACGAAACCGATGACGGCGAGATGAACGCCCTCGAACTGCAATATCGTGATAAACTTAAAATTTCGTAATTTGTCGATTGTCCTTCGTCCGTCGTTTTTTGTTTAATGACAACGGACAAATGACAACGGACAAATGACTAAAGTGTATGACCAATAAAACACCCAAAACCGCCGAATCCTGTGTAATGGTAATTTTCGGCGCAACCGGAGATTTGACCAAACGAAAACTTTTTCCCGCGCTTTATAATCTGGCGAAACAAGGGTTTTTACCCGAAAACTTTGCGATTGTCGGAGTCGGTCGGCAGGAAATCGAATCCGCTGATTTTCGTCCGAAGATCATTAGCGATCTCAAGGAATTTGTCGGTAAAACGCCGGACAAAAATTTGATCAAATGGTTTGAAGAAAGAACTTATTACACCGGCGGCGATTTTGACGACGATAAAAAGCTCTTTAAGGATTTGAAGGATTTGCTCGGCGAAGTATGCGAAACGCACCAAATTCCCGAAAATTTCTTTTATTATATGGCGATTCCGCCCACGCTTTTTGCCAATGTCGCGCAGAAAATCGTCAAAAACGGTTTGGGCAAGGAATCGGACGAAAACTGGCGCAGATTTATTTTTGAAAAACCGTTCGGCACGGATTTTGAATCGGCGAAAAAGCTCAATACGGATTTATTGAAAATTCTCAGAGAACGCCAGATTTACCGGATCGACCATTATTTGGGCAAGGAAACCGTGCAGAACATACTGGTTTTCCGCTTCGGCAATTCGATTTTCGAGCCGATTTGGAACAGAAATTTTGTTGACCATATTCAAATTACGGTTGCCGAAGACCTCGGCGTTGAATCGCGCGGAAATTATTATGAAAAGGCGGGAGCTTTGCGCGATATGATTCCGAATCATATTTTTCAGCTCGTAACCTTGACGGCGATGGAGCCGCCCGTTTCATTTGAAGCGGATGCCGTGCGCGATGAACAGGCGAAAATTTTAGCGGCGATTCAACATTTTTCGCCCGAAGACGTTTTGCAGAAAGCCGTTCGCGGACAATATGATGCGGGAAAAATCAACGGCAAAGAAGTTCCGGCGTATCGAAATGAAGAAATGGTCGCACCCGATTCGACGACGGAAACATTCGCGGCGCTGCGGCTTCTGATTGACAACTGGCGTTGGGCGGGCGTGCCGTTTTACGTCCGCACCGGAAAGCGTCTTCCGCTCAAACATTCGGAGATCGTCATTCAATTTAAAAAAGCCCCGTTCGTTTTGTTTCGCGATACTTCGGTCGAAAAACTGACGACTAATCGAATCGTCATACATATTCAGCCGGACGAAGGAATTACGCTGCATTTCGGCGCGAAAATTCCGGGTCCGATCGTCAAAATGGGTGCGGTCGATATGGATTTCAATTATCCCGATCATTTCGGCGAAACCGTTTCGACCGGATACGAACGCCTGCTTTTCGATTGTA
>CAYUGW010000476.1:0-3791 GCA_964444245.1 uncultured Blastocatellaceae bacterium
ATCGTTTTTTCGCACGCTTCGTCAACCGTTTTCCAATGTCCGAAACCGACTCCGGCAAGAATCGCCGCGCCGAACGCCGCGCCTTCGTCCGCTTCGATTATTTCGACCGTTTTGTAATAAACGTCCGATTGAATCTGCCGCCAGAGTTTCGATTTCGCGCCGCCGCCGCCGAGTCTGACGGACGAAATCTCCGCGCCCGATTCCTTAAAAATTTCCAATGAATCGCGCAGGCTGAAAGCCACGCCTTCCAAAACGGCGCGTGTCAAATGCGCCCGCGTGTGGCTTGCCGTCAAACCGACAAAAGCCGCCCGCGCATTCGGGTCGAGATGCGGCGTGCGCTCGCCCATCAAATACGGCAGCCAGATCGCGCCGTCCGCACCTGCCGGAATTTTCGCGGCTTCGTCCGTCAATTCATCGAAAGATTTTCCTTCGCCGAAATTTGCCCGAAACCATTTTAAGGAAAGTCCGGCGGCAAGCGTTACGCCCGTGTTGTGCCAGCGCGCGGGAATGGCGTGGCAAAGCGTATGAATTCTGCCCTTTAAGTCCAGTTTCGGCGCGTCCGTTACGGCAAAGATCACGCCCGACGTTCCGATTGTCGCGCTCGTTTTTCCGGCTTCCGTAATTCCCATACCGATTGCGCCAGACGCATTATCGCCCGCGCCGGCAACCAATAAAGTTCCTTCTTTCAAACCTGTTTCTTCCGCCGCGCTTTTTGAAATCTTGCCCGTAACATCAATAGATTCATAAACTTTCGGAAGCAGATTTTTATTAATTTCAAACGCATCGAGCATTTCATTCGACCATTTTCGCCTTTTTACGTCAAACAAAAGCGTACCGGAAGAATCGGCGACATCGCTTGCTTTATCGCCGGAAAGTTTCAGTCGAATATAATCTTTCGGCAATAAAACGGTTTTTACTTTTTCCCAGTTTTCCGGCTCGTTTTCGCGCAGCCAGAGCAATTTCGGCAGAGTAAAACCCGTAACCGCCGGATTTGAAACTAAATTTATAAGATTTTCCGCACCCGTTTTTTCGGTAATTTCCGCGCATTGTTTTCCGGTTCGCTGATCGCACCAAAGGAGCGCGGGGCGAATTACCGTGTCCGTTTCATCGAGAAAAACCGAGCCGTGCATCTGTCCCGAAAAACCGATTGCGCCGATTTCTTCGGCTTTTACGTTTCGCAACACTTCCCGAATCGCCGCAACGACAACACGCCACCAATCGTCCGGCGATTGCTCCGCCCAACCGATTTCAGGCGAAGCAAAATCCGCGTGTGCGGCATTTGCCGAAGCCGTAACCTTTCCGTTTTCATCAATTACGACCACGCGCGAACCGCCTGTTCCGACATCAATTCCGAGAAAATTCATTCGTTAGATTTTACACTTAAATTTTGTTTTGCAAACCTTCTATTTGCAAATTTATTTCTCAAACCGAAACCAATCAACATCCGCCGTTCCGCCGTCGTTGAATTTTCCGGGGCGCGTAAAAAAGAAACCGACCTTTGCGCCGATCCATTTGCCTTCCCGCGCTTTGAATTTTTCGCCGATCTTTTGAAAATTTTTGTTGTCCGCGCTGAAACTGAATTCGCAGATCGCACCTTTTTCGACCTTGACGCGCAGATAAAATTCTCCGCTTTTCAATTCTATCGGCGCGGTTTCCGTTTCGATCGCAGCTTTATCGGCATCTTTGGCGGTCGCTTGCGAAACGAAAAGTTTGCCGTTTCTGTGGCTCACGCCGAGATACGAATAATCGATTCCCATTATAAGAAGTCCGAATTTTTCGCCCTCGAAACGCGGATTTAAGGTAACTTTTGTCGTGACGGTAAATTCTTCCGCCGGAAATTTCTGTAAAACGAGATTCGGCAGTTCCCACAAGTTTTTATAATTTTCCGGCAATTCGACGGAATTTAAGCGTAAAACGCCGCGCGACGGAAACATAAACGCCCACGATTGCCGGAAATTCCCGTGCCATTGCCATTGCAAACCGAGAGTTTCCGAGTTGAATTCATCGGAATCCGGCGGCGTTTGAATCGGAAAAGTTTTTCCGACATTCGGTTTTCTAAAAGTCAAAACCGGCTCGCCCGTGCCGTCGCCGTCCGTGTCAATTCCCATTACGGGAAAATCGTTTTTCCAGGTCATCGGTTGCAAGTGAACAATTCGCCCGTACGCGCCTTTGTCCTGAAAATGCAGAAACCAATCTTCGCCCGTCTGCGTCTGAATCCACGCGCCCTGATGCGGTCCGTTGATTGCAGTTTTGCCCTGCGCGAGGACAATTTTTTCTTCGTAAGGTCCGTAGATATTTCTTGAACGAAGAACAAGCTGCCAACCGGTCGAAACACCGCCCGCCGGTGCGAAAATATAATAAAATCCGTTGCGCTTGTAAAATTTCGGACCTTCGACTGTTGGATGCGCGTCGTGTCCGTCAAAAACAATCACGCCGTCATCCAAAAGGCGCGTGCCGTCCGCGCTCATTTTTGAAACGATCAAAACCGATTTGAATCCGGCGCGGCTGCCCGCAAATGCCGAAACGAGATACGCTTTGCCGTCGTCGTCCCAGAGCGGACACGGATCAATCAGACCTTTTCCCGCTCTGACCAAAACCGGCTCAGACCACGCTCCCGCCGGGTTTTTCGTTTTCGTCATATAAATTCCGAAATCGGGATCGGGAAAAAATATGTAAAATTCGCCGTTATGAAAACGAATCGCCGGCGCCCAAACTCCGCCGCCGTGCTGCGGCTGCCCGAAAACATCGAGCGGAATCTGCCGCGTGAAAACGTAATTTATCAATTTCCAATTAACCAAATCTTTGGAATGCAGAATCGGCAAACCCGGCGCGGCGTTAAAGCTCGAAGCCGTCATATAAAAATCATCGCCGACGCGCACCGCGTCCGGATCGGAAAAATCGGCGTGAATAATCGGATTTTTGTATGTGCCGTCGCCGTTATCGCCTTGCCAAACCTTTGAAACAAAAGGCTTTTCGGCAGCAATTTGCGCGGACAAACTTGAAAAAAAACAAAAAATCAACAGCGCGGTAAAACAATATTTCAGATGTTTCATAAGCTTTTTCAGCGGTTTTTAAATGCACCTCTACCTGTCTTTTAATAAAATAAAAGAATTCGGCTAATACTTTTTTCTAAAAAATTCAAGAAACCTTTGTCGTTCTGCGGTTCTTTTTTTTATTTGCGGCGATAGTTTCGGCTTCTTCCAATCTCTGCGCTTTTTGGGTTTCGACCAGATGAAGCCGCATCGCCTGACGGGCGGCTTCGGAATCGTGGGCGCGGATGGCGCGGTAAATCTGATGATGCTGTTCGGCTGAATCCTTCAGATCGAGCGCGCGATGCACCGTCTTACTGCGGGCTTCAAACAAAATCGTCGCGACCATATTCATCAGCGAAGTTAAAATTCGATTACCGGAAGCGGCGGCAATGATCTGGTGAAAACGCATATCGTGAACGAGATATTGTGCGGGTTCATCGAGCGAAGCATACATTCCCGTAACCTCTTCCGCCATCTGCGTCATCTGTTCGCTCGTAACGCGTTCGGCGGCAAGCGCGGCGATGCTCATCTCCAGCGAAAGACGCGCTTCAAACATTTCATCCGAAGTAAAACCGTGCAGAGCCGCCATCATCCGCAACGGACTGCCGTCGAGCGTCGGCGATTCTCCGGCTTTGGCGACAAATGTTCCCGCGCCCTGCCTTGACTGCAAAATTCCGACGGTCGTCAGCGAACGGATTCCGGCGCGAAGCGTCGGGCGCGAAACGCCGAGAAGTTTCGCCAGATCGCGTTCGGGCGGCA
>CAYUGW010000477.1:0-3789 GCA_964444245.1 uncultured Blastocatellaceae bacterium
AATCATCTGATTCGACAGAAATTAAATTTCACAAAAGGGAAAAATTAAATGATAAATAAACCGCGAAAAATTGTTGTTTTGTTAATTCTGCTTTTTTCGGCATTGAGCTTTCATGCGCAAAAGATCGAATACAGCCGCGACGGGCAGACGCTTGCCGTCAATTGGGTGATTGATTTTTCATACGGCGAAGACGTTTCGCAGTTTCTTTTTTACGACACAAAAAGCGGAAAAGTGCGTTCGTCGCTCAACGCGCTTGAAATTCCGCATTCTTTGATTTTTTCTACCGATTCAAAAAATCTGATCTTTGCCGAAAGATTGATTCTCGAAAAGATCGGTTTTAACGAACGCGGCGAACCGCAAATATCGGAAAATCAAAACACTTTCGATAATTTTGCGATTGACCGGAAAAATCAGGAGAAGATCAATTCCGATTTTCTCGCGCTTGCGCTTTCGCCGGACGGAAAAACCGTCTATAAAATGTTTCCGAATTTTCTGAATGCTTACACTTTTCCCGATTTCAAACATCAGAGCGAAAAAAGCCGTTTTCTGGAATTAAAGGAAGCGAGCGAAATTCAAAACGAATTCGTCGGAATCAGCCGCGACGCTTCGATTGTCATCGAGGTCGAATATGAAGGCGATAAATCCGCGCTCGTTATCAAAGAAACGGGAAAACCCGACGCTAAAATAGAACTTTCTAAAATCGAAGGCAGCCGGGACGGTTTCCTGCGTCTTTCGGCGGTAATCAGCCAAAATAATGAAATTTTGATGCTCAGATCCATTAATGATTCCAGAAATCATTCGCAGATCGCTTTTTGGAATTTGAAGAATAAAACCCTGATCGGCACTTTTTCCGTTCCGCTGCTCGATAAAGATTTTGCAAATCAATTTTATCCGCTCGATTTGGTCGCGATCAGTCCCGACGGCAAAAAAGCGGCGGCGAAATTTGAAGCGGTTGACGAAAACGTCCAAAACGTTTCGATGGTTGCGATTTATGATATTGCCGCGAAACGGAGCGTTTTTATTAAAACTAAAAAAGAAAACGGTTTACGCTTTGCCGAAGCCGTCGCTTTCAGCCCCGATTCAAAAAATTTGGCAACGCTTTCCGGCGTTTTATCGCGCGCTTCATTTGCGCCGCGTGTCGAGATATGGAACGCGGAAGACGGAAAAAAAATCAGGCAGTTTGAATAAAAGTTGATTTAAATCTTTGAAATCTGAAATCTGAAATTCATTCGAAAATTAAAAAACCGCTCTACATAATACTTTGTTTTCTAAATTTTCTAATGTTTTACAATTTCTCTCTCTGCGTTCTTCTCTGCGTCTGTGCGTGAGAAAATAGTTATTTCACGCCACAGACGCAGAGTTCGCAGAGAATTTAATAGCAGAAAATTTAAAGAACAAAGTACTTAAAAGGAGAAAATAGATGTATTTACTAAAATTAATTTGTCTGATCGCCATTATATTTCTGCCGGTAACAAATTCGGTTTTTGCTCAGGATCAAACCGGCGGCACGAATAAACAAAGCTATCCGAATTACAAAGCGGCGATGCAGGCGGGCGAGAGTTTCGCTCTGGAAAAAAAATATGACGAAGCGATCCGGGCATTCGACGCGGCTTTTGATCTGGCAAAAACCGGAACGGAACGCGCAAATTCCCTGTTCGGTGCGGGCGAAGCTTTGCTGAAAGTCAAAGTTATAATAAATTCGGGCGGAAAACCGGCGCGCACAAAAACCGAATACGGCAATCCTGTCGCCGCCAGAGAAAAATTTAATAAAGTCATCGCGCTTGCCGCAGACGTTCCGCTCGAAACAAAGATCAAAGCGCATTATGCCATCGCCGACAGCTACGCAAACGATGCCGCATTAAAACGCGCGCAATATGCGGAAATCTTAAAATATCCGAATATTTCGCCCGAACAAAAAGCCGAAGCGCATCTGAAGCGCGCCGCGACCTTTCCGCTAACTACCGCGCAAAATGCCCAGTCGGCACTTGCCGATTACACACTCGTTGTCGCGCTTGAAAAAATTTCCGATGAAACCAAAGCCAAAGCTCTGCTCGGAATTGCGCCGATTCAAGGCGGATTCAAGCAATTTAATGAAGCTCTTGCCACATATCTGCAAGTTACCGCACTTAAAAACGCCGCCGATCAGCAAAAGGCGAGTGCGCTGATCAAAGCCGGAGATCTGCAGGCGCGTTTGAGCAATCTCAACGAAGCCCGCACGACGATTGCCAAAGTTTTAACTCTTAAAAATGCTCCGACGAAAGATAAAATCGACGCTCATCTGATGATTGCCAACAGCTATTTTTTTGAGAAAAATGTTGCTTTGGGCGAAGCCGAATTGGTAAAAATCTCCAAACTGCCGAATCTCGACGAAAAACAAAAAGCCGATATTTTTGAACAAACCGGAGATTTATTGTTAAATGCGGAAAGATTCGCGGCGGCACGCGCTGAATTCGGAAAAGTTTTAGTGCTTACGAATATCAGTCCGAATTCTCAAACGAATCTTAATATGAAGATCGGTAAAACTTTTATCGGCGAGAAAAACTACGCCAAAGCGATTGAATCGTTTAATAAAGCCGTCGCCGTTTCCGGCGCGTCCGACGGTTATAAAGAAGAAAGCTGGCTTCTTCTCGGCGATATTTACGCGCATCAGAAAAAATTTGCCGAAGCCAGAGAAACTTATAAAAAAATCACGCCCAATCAAAACGGCTACGGTTTATATCGCGTCGGCGCAATTCTCGGCGCGGCGCGGGTTTCAAAAGAACTCGGCGATGCGCAAAGTACGGCAAGTTTTTATGTGTTGTTTTTGAGAGATATTCCGACATACAGGATTTCGCCCGCTCAAACTCCGCAGATGAATGCCGTCATTGCTTCCGCGCAGAAGGAAATCTGGGAAACCGCCGATAATCTTGGCAAAACCGACCAAACGGCGGCGGAATCCGTGAAAATCTATCACGCTTTAGCGGGTAGAAATCAATATAATATTCCCGAAAAAAATCGGGCATATTTTGCGATCGGCGATATATATTTCCGGCAAAACAAACTTGCCGAAGCAAGAGAAGCATATTTGAGAGTTACATCCGAAAGCCGAAACAACACGAAAACGCAGGATGAGGCACTAAAAAAAGTCGGAGAAATTGACGCAAAAATGAAGGTCGGCATAAATTAATCCGGCATAAATGAGTGAAATAAAAATATGAAAAAGAAAGTTTTAGCAATTTTAATGCTTTTGAGTTTTACGCTTTTTAGCGCACAGGCGCAGACAAAATTCGAGTTTAAGGCGCAAAGTAAATTTATCCCGAAAGAGCTGGGAAAAGTTTATCTCGGAATGCCTTTTAATGAATTTGCCAAACAATTTGATCTGAAAAACGCGGATGTCGGCGACACGCGTTTCGACTGGTTTTTGCTGACGATTCCGTTTGCAAAAGGCAATGTTACGGGTTTGACCGTCAAAGTTCACGGTTTGACGCAAGATGATAAAAAAGAAATTCTGCGCCGCGAAACCGTCAAGGAAAAAGGCGAGAGCGATTTTGAATACGAACGCGAAGTTGATCGTCTGATCGTTGAAAAAATTCCCGCCAAAGGTTTTGTGTATGCGATTTATGTTGATTTTAAAGCAGACTTCGACCTGAAAAATTACGTTATTAAAACGTATGGAACAGGCGGCGACGTTCGCCAGCCGACGGACGAATATCATTTTTACGATATTCAATGGACAAAGAAAACCGCCGACGGTTTGACGTGGCTGATTCGCTCGTTTCACGAAGGAGAAGACCGCACATTGCAGCTTTT
>CAYUGW010000478.1:0-3784 GCA_964444245.1 uncultured Blastocatellaceae bacterium
TTTTATAACCGGCAGTTTGAGTTCGTTAGTTTTGCAGAAAAATTTCCTTGTTGATCGCCAGCGGGTTTCCGACGACGACGAAGCGTATATTTTTCATATATTTCCTGGAAACCGCCTGCACATCCGCGGGTTTGACTTCCCGTATGCGATCCAGAAATTCAAAGGCATTGCGCCAACCGCCGCCGATTAATTCGTATTTGGCAAGTTCGGCGGCTTGCGCTCCGTTGGTTTGCTGTTCCAGATAATAAAGCGTCAGAAAATGTCCGCCGATGCTGGAAATCGTATCTTCATCAATCGGCGTATTTTTCAATTCGTTCATCTCGTTGAGCATCACGCTGACCGCCTGATTGGCATCGACCGCCGTTACATAAATATTCGCCGTATTTGCCGAGAGCGAATTCAGTTCGGCGTTCGGCGCGTAGGAAAGCTGGCGTTTGACGCGAACTTCCTGAAAAACCCGACCTTGCAGAAAGGTCATCGCCACGCGCATCGCCGAATAATCGGGACTGCCCAGCGGCGGCGCATCGAATACGCCCTGAATATAATTGGTCGGCAGAGTGCGTGTTGAAACATCGAGCGTTCCTTTGGAAAAATCGAGCGCGGGATACGGCTCTTCCTTATATGCGCCGCGCGGCAATTTTCCGAACGATGCCGTTACGCGTTTCTTTAAATCAGCCGCATCGACATCACCGACGACAACTAGCAGAAGCCGCGAAGTTTCCAAAGTTTTTTTATGATAATCGCGCAAATCTTTTGCCGTCAGCGTGTTAAGTGTTTCAATCGTTCCGCTGACTTCGTTCGAATACGGATGATCGGCATAGATTACGCGGTCTTGCAAAATCTGCAAAAAATTATCGGCATCGGATTCTCTTTCGCGCAAACCCGTCATAATTCCATCGCGGATTCGCGAAATATCAGCCGGATCGAAAGTCGGATTAAGAATCAAATCGGTGTAAATATCCCAGGATTTATCAAAATTCGTCCGCGTCGAAGCCAAGCTGAACACGCTGTAATCATTGTTTGAACCGGCGGCAATGCTGCTTCCCGTGCGGGCAAGTTCGCGCCGCACGGCTTCGCGCGGATATTTTTTGCCGGCTTCGGCGGCAACGCTCAGCATAAGACTTTCGATTCCGGCGTTTTTCTCCGTGATATTTCGCGCCCCGCCGCGCACGAAAAGTCCGGCGGCAACCGTCGGCGCGCTCAAACGGCGTTTGACCAAAACCTTGAGACCGTTGACCTCGAATTCCGAAACGAGCGCGGCTTGATCGGCAACGCTTCCGGTCGAAGTCTGCGGCGAAACCGCACTTGAAAATGCCGTAAAAACAAAGGTCAACAAAAGAAATCTGCCGACAAAAAACCATTTTTTATTAATCAATTTCATAAATTTACAAAGATTTACCGTTAATTTTTTAATTCTTTTAAATGACTCGCTTGACAATTAGTGGTTAAATTTAGAACTTTGCAGTTCTTGAATTGCCGCCCGGCTTTAGCTGACGGAAAAAGTTTGATTGTGGGAACAGGCTTTAGCCGAATCTGATAAAAATATCAATCATCAGATTAGCTTCAGCTGAAGCACTAAGGAATTTATTTAATTTATTACTTTGGCTAAAGCCTTGACGAGCCTTTCCACATTTATCCGTCAGCTAAAGCAGACGGCAATTCATAAAGAATGTTTTAGCGTCACAACATTATTTCAACCACTAATTGTCAAAGAGCCTTTTAAATTATTGATAAATCGAAACTTGTTTCATTCAAAACAATCGCAAATTGCAAATTGCAAATCGCAAATCCATATTATTTCCCGAGCAGATCGGCTTCGGTCAGATTAGCTGCCGCTTTTGATTGCGCAGACATCAGCGCGACCGTAATATGCGGTTTGCCCTGAATATAGGTTTTCACATAACGATTTGTTTGACTGCGCGTGATTGCCCGCAGATTTTTGTGATAACCGCGAAAATATTCGATTCCGGTCGAAGACCACCAGAAGGAAAGCGTATGCGCATAATCGCTGAGCTTTTCGCGCTCGAACAGGTCTCTCGATTCGAGCATCGTTTTCGCGCTTTCGAGTTCTTCGTTGGTAAAATAGTCCGGTTTATCAAACAGCGCGATCTGCTCGTAAGTGGTTTTGAGCGCGGCTTTTGCCTTATCCGGCGTGGTTACGAGCAGAATCTGAATCGGTCCGACATTTCTCTGCGTGTAATAACCGATATTCGCACCGGCAGTCAAACCCGAATCGACCAGCGCACGTTGAAAGCGCGAATTCGGCTGAGTCAGAATATATGAAAAAACGTCCGCCGCGTAGGTTGCTTCGTCGTCTTTGCCGATTGAAGGACCGTGCCAGCCGATTTGAATCAAAACATTCTGCACGGGCTGTTCGACGATTATGCCCTCGCTTTTTTCGAGCGGCGGATGTTCGACGAGCGGAAATTCCTTAAACGGGTCTTTGCCTTTTTCCCAGCTTCCGAAAATTTCTTCCGCCATTTTGAAAACTTCGTCCGGTTTGACATCGCCCGTTACGACCAGAGCCGTGTTGTTCGGAACATAATAGCGCGATTGAATCAGGCGCATTTTTTCGGTCGTGGCGGAAGTAATCGTTTCGCGCGTGCCGAGCGGATTTTTGCGCGTCGGATATTTGTAAAAAAGTTTTTCGTTTGATGTCAGATTCAAGTAATAAAAAGGATTCGATTCATTGCGGTCAACTTCGCCCAAAACGACTTTTATTTCGTCCTGGAGTTCGTCTTCGTCAAAAGTCGGAAAGCGAATCGAATTGTTCATCGAACGCATCGCAGCGGCAAGATACGGCGAAGTTGTTGTTACATAAAAATTTACGACTTCTTCGCGGGTACTCGCATTGCTGATGCTTAATTGATCGCTGTCTTCGAGATAAGCAAGGCTTCCGATTTGCGCTTTAAGTTTTAAAGGTTCGGCACACATTCGTTTCCCGTAATCGTTAAGCGGTCCTCCGCTCATAGCGAGTTGGCATCGAAACAGCAGAACCGCGCCGTTCGGTTTAAAGAACATATGTTCGTAAAGATGCGATAAACCGTTTAGTTCCGGCGGTTCGGTAAATGAACCGTTGCGTACCGCCAGTTCGACATTAACGAGCGGAACGGAAGGATCGGGCAAAACGATGACTTCCAGACCGTTTGCCAGAGTTTTATTGACAAACGGAACTTCGATGCCTTTTTGCGCAGATTTCGCCGCCGCCGCCGCCGAATTTTTCGCGGCAGGTTGCGCAGGGTTTTTCGTCTGTGCAAAACTGAAAGATGTCAGCAGAGACAAAATAAGTAGTGAATTCAAGAAAAGTTTTTTCACGCTAAATACTCCAAAGTTGACTTTTAAAATCGATGTTATTACGCAAAACGAGCGAATAATGTTTATAAATAGAATCTAACATAAAGGACATAAAAATATGGAACGAGATAATATGATGCACGGAGCGCGCACCGCGTTGAATCAAAATATGGAAATGCGCCAGTGGTGCGAAAATTATTTAAAGCAGAAGGAACGCGAAACCAAACCCGAAATGCCGGACGAGGAATTTGAAAAATTCTGGAAATATCACAAACCCGAGATTATGCACGCCGGATCAGCCGAAGCGGTTCAGGCTTATAAATTAAGAGATAAATAAAAAAGTATCCGCAGAGAGAAGATTTCAGAATTTTTGTCGAAATTTTTTCTCTGCGGACTTTTTTAACTTGAATCAAGCGATTCGTTTAATTTTTTACTGAAATTTTCTGCGGTTTTAATTTCTGAGCCTTCAAATCGTCAACTCCGCTGTCAA
>CAYUGW010000479.1:0-3777 GCA_964444245.1 uncultured Blastocatellaceae bacterium
TTATCAGTTATCACCTTTTACTTATTCCGAAGTGTAAATGCCTAAAAACTTCGTTCAGCATAAATTCTGAAACACTATCCCTTACTTTTTACCTGATAATTAACGCAAAATGAGCATTTCGGAAATAATTCTGGTAATTACAGCGACTTTGACGGCTTTGATCGCCGGGCTTTTTTATGCCTGGTCGTGTTCGGTGATGCCGGGACTGGCGCGGCTCTCCAATAGAGAGTTCGTTTCCGTGATGCAGAAGGCGAATCGGGCGATTCTGAATCCGGTTTTCTTTTTATCGTTTTTCGGTGCGCCGGTCTTTTTGATAGTTTCAACCGTTTTACATTTCGGGCAACCGAACCGTTTTTGGTATTTGCTTTCTGCCGCAATTATTTATCTGGCGGGAAATTTCGGCGTAACCATGTTCGGAAATGTTCCGATGAACAATGTTTTAGACCGCTTCGATTTTGAAACCGCTTCGGATAGAGAGATCGCTCGGCAAAGAACGAATTTTGAAAGGCGTTGGACTAACTTAAACCACATTCGCGCCGCCGCTTCGACGCTTGCCGTGATTCTTCTGGCGGTTGCCTGTCTGAATTAGCAAGAGTTTCGTTTTAACCTCATTAAACTCTTTTACTCTACAAAGACCGCCTACTTAAAGATTGAGTTTTTCTTATTTGATCGTTCCTTACTGGTTTAATTGTTGAAAACAATTGATCGGAAGATGTTTTTACTATCGGAATGAAATAGTTAAACTGTAAGAGCAAAACCAAAATCAACAAATTTTTCAGAGAGATATTTTTTATGTATAAAAAAACTTATTACGCAACACATCCCGAATCGATTTACGGCGCAATGAACGACGAATTGCGCGAGCTTTATCTGGTTAATGAAATTTTCGCGGAAAACGAGGTTCGCCTGAATTATTCGCATTTCGACCGCATCGCCGTCGGCGGCGCGTTTCCGGTGAGCGAGAAAATTTCTCTGCCCGTTCACGAAGAACCCGAATCGGCAAAGGGCAAACCGTTTCTCGACCGCCGCGAAATGGGCGCGATCAATATCGGCGCGGGGCGTGGCACGATCACCGTTGACGGCGAATCTTACGAACTCGGCAATAAAGATTGTTTGTATATCGCCAAAGAAAGCGCGGAAGTTACGTTTGAATCTGCGGACGCGGCGAATCCGGCGAAGTTTTATCTGCTTTCGACGCTCGCGCATAAGCGTTTTGAAACAAAACTTTTAACTGCCGAACAAGCCAATAAACTGCATCTCGGATCAAGCGAAACTGCAAATGTGCGAACGGTTTATCAATTAATTCTTCCGGGAATTTGCGAATCTTCACAGCTTTGTATGGGTTTAACAACGCTCGAAGAGGGAAGTGTCTGGAACACTTGCCCGCCGCACATACACGAACGCCGTTCGGAAGTTTATCTTTATTTCGATCTGCCGGAATCGGCGCGAATTATGCATTTTATGGGACAAACCGAAGACACGCGCACGATGGTGATGGAAAATGAACAAGTCGTACTTTCGCCGCCGTGGTCAATCCATATGGGCGTAGGAACGTCCGCTTACAGTTTCGTCTGGGCGATGGGCGGCGAAAATCTTGATTATACGGATATGAATGTTTTAGACATTTGCCAGTTGAAATAATCGGGAAAACGGAAAATTCAAGAACGGAAAACGGGAAATTTTTGTTTTTGAATTTTCCGTCGCCGAATTCGCAGGTAGTGAATCGCCGAAAACTGCGGCTTTTTTATTTTCGGCGATTGCTAACAGCAAAATAATAATTGGATTTTGGATTTTTATGAGTTTGAACCATAATTTATGAGGTTTCGGAACATATTTAGCAAGATTGGCGTAAATTTACAAGCAATCCAAAATCCAAAATCTGAAATCTAAAATCTCTATGTGGTATTGGACAAAAGTTTTATTTCTGGTTTTCGTCGGCGCGGTTGTCGTCTGGCTGGCGTATGAATTTTTCACTTTTCCGAGCGTTTCAAAACTTCGCGCGGAAAATCCCGTGACGACTTCGATGATCGAACATCGTCTAGATCAGGCGCGTTTCGAAGGCAAAGAAGCGAAAAAATATCAGATCTGGATGCCGATCAATCAAATTTCGCCGCATCTGCACCGCGCCGTTCTAGCCGGAGAAGACGCGCGTTTTTTCGAGCATAACGGTTTTGATTGGGATTCAATCGAAAAAGCGTGGGAAGAAGCGCAAAGAGAAGGCGAAAAGGAAGCGAAAGCCGAAGGCGATTACGATCCGAACAGCTGGATTCCGCCGATGCCGAGCTTTAAACGCGGCGCATCAACCGTTACGCAGCAGTTGGCAAAAAATCTCTATTTAAGCGAAGACCGCAATGTTTTGCGAAAGGGGCGCGAAGCGTTAATTACGTATTTTATCGAACGGGAACTCTCGAAAAAGCGAATCCTGGAAATTTATCTAAACGTCATCGAATGGGGCGACGGCATTTACGGCGCGGAAGCCGCTTCGCGCCATTATTTCAAAAAAAGTGCTTCAAACCTGACCGCCAACGAAGCCGCTTATCTGGCGGCAATGATACCCTCGCCGCTCAATGTTTTTAATCCGAAGAAAAATCCGAAACGCGTCGTCCGAAGGCAGAAAGCGGTTGCCCGCGGGATGAAATATATTCAACTTAAATATTAGACGGGGAGAAAGGGAGATAGGGAGAAGGGGAGATAGGGAGAAAGTTTTCATCTCCCTTTCGATTTTTGACCACTTGGTAAAACCCATTTTGCCGGATTGTTAATCATAGAAACCAGCATAGAAATTATTTCATCGTAATCTTTAAATAATTCACGACCGATTTCTTTCTCCAAATATCCACAGCGAACGGAAAACTCCAGCCAAGTTTGAGTTTCAGCAGATTCTCCTTCAGAATCACTCAATTTAGCGATAAATGCTGCTTCATAGCGTCGTTTACGCCACGCTTCGGCTATATTTGCACAAACTGAACGCGAGGAACGACGAATTTGATCAATAAGAGAAAAGGTTTCTTCTTTCGGAAAAGATTTGCTCAATTCGAAAATCCGCATTGCCCCTGAAAAAGCCTTTTTATAAACTTCTAAATCTTGGTGACGAATAATTTTATGAGACATCAAAAAACTCTCCCTTCTCCCCTTCTCCCTATCTCCCCTTCTCCCTATCTCCCCTTCTAAACTATTCCGCTCTCGCGGCTTTGGCTTTTCCGCCTTTAATCGTCATTTCATTCAAAATCCAACCGGCATCGCCGAATTTTTCTGTCACGAAAAGAACGTAGCGAATGTCAACGGCAATTGTTCGACCGTAATTCGGATTGAAGAAAATGTCGTTTCCCAAACCTTCATAATTTCCGTCAAAAACTACGCCGACTTGTTCGCCGTTGCCGTTTAAGATCGGGCTTCCGCTGTTGCCGCCGATGATGTCGGTCGTTGCCAGAAAATTAACCGGAACGGAATCGCCGACTCCGTATCTGCCGAAATCCTTGCTTTTCTGCAAATCCTTCAACTTGTTTGGAACATTGAACGGAAAAATTCCGGTATCTTTGTCAATCGTGCCTTTCAGAGTTGTAAAAGGCGTATAAGTTACGGCTTCGCGCGGGCTGTAGCCCCTTACGTTTCCGAATGTAAATCTGAGCGAAGCGTTCGCGTCCGGATAAGGCGTGATGCCTTTCATTTCCGCCATTCCTTGCTGATAAAGCAGACGCAGGTTTTCAATTTCCGAATTAAACCTTGCCGTGACGACATTGACTTCCGCTCTTGCTTCCGACAAACCGACGACCAGAT
>CAYUGW010000480.1:0-3777 GCA_964444245.1 uncultured Blastocatellaceae bacterium
AAATATATGGCTAGAAAAAAATCCGATTCCAAAAGCGAATCAGCAGCAGTTGCAAAAACTTTATTTGTTCGTTGCCGGTATTGCGGTCAGAAAAATACCGTCAAGGAAGGTTATGTAAATGGCGAAGCAAAATGCGGACGTTGTAAATTACCGCTTTCCAACGAATTTCACAAAAAGTTTGCCGATCTGAGCAAACACGAATATATTCATCCGCTTGACAGCAAAGCCCTTGCCGCGCTTCGGGCGATTCCGGGAATCGATACGGCACTCAAAAAATTGCTTGCCGTAACGGGCGAATCGGCGATCAGAGTAATGTTTACGGCAAGCGCGATCAAGGTTACGCCGAAACAATGTCCCGATCTGCACGCGAAACTACAGGTTGCCTGCACGACCTTAGGCGTTGATATGCCCGATCTGTTTATTCAGCAAAATCCGATTGTCAATGCTTTTACGGGCGGCGTGGAAAAACCGATCATCGTCCTGCATTCCAGTTTGATCGAACGCCTCAACGATGAAGAAACGCTGGCGGTCATCGCCCACGAAGTCGGGCATATTCACGCCGAACACGTTTTATATCTGACGGCGGCAAGGCTTCTCGAAGCTCTGGCAAATGTTTCTGTCGGGCGCCTTATTCCGGGTTCGGAAATCATTAAATTTATCGTTTCCGCCGGAATCAGCAGTGCGCTTCTGGCGTGGGCGCGCCGGGCGGAACTTTCCTGCGACCGCGCCGCTCTGCTCGTTACGCAAGACCCGCACGTGATCGGGCGTACGATGATGAAACTGTGCGGCGGAACTTTCGCGTCGAAGGTTGATTACGATATGTTTTTAGAGCAAGCCCGCGAATTTCAGAAAAATTACGACGAAAAATGGCTCGATAAATTCTGGGCTGATTTGATCAATGCCGGACTTTCGCATCCGTTTCCGGTCTGGCGCGTGTCCGAAATCCTGAAATGGGTTGACGACGGGCAATACGCCGATTTGATGAAAAAGTAAAAAGGCAAAAGGCAAAAGGCAAAAGACGAAAGGCAAATTATTTAGATAGATAATTTGCCTTTTGCCTTTTTACTTTTTACTTCTTTAGTCGTCGTCGTAATCGTCAAATTCCATTTCTTCCAAAACTCTCTGGGCTTCCATACTGTCGAATTCAAAAGCCTGTTGTTCGATTGCCGTTCGTCCGATTTCATAATAGATCGGATCATCGAGCAGCGGCAGAAGCATCTGGACGGGTTTCAAGGCAAGCGTTTCGTATGCGATGGCGCAGATGTGCGGCACTTTTGTTTGCCGGATAATTTCCGCAATTTCGCCGATTGAAAATCTCTGCACCAGAATATCGCCCAAACGGTCAATCAAATTATAATCGTTGCGCGTCAGAGCGCGTTCGACGAGTTGGATATAAACTTCGGCAGATTCGGTTTTGGCTTGCAAAACTTTGGCGCAAGTATCGGCTAATTGCCTGATTTCATTGAGTTTTTCCGTGTCCTTTTTGATTTCCGCCTCGTTTGCCTGGTCATCGAGGGCGGAAAGCAAACGGCTAAGTTCCCAATCGGTGTGGGTATCGTAGGAAAATTTTTGGGTTGGTGTGCTGGTTTTTTCGATGTTTGTCTGCAACGCACCGACCAACATTTTTTGTGTCATCGGTCGCAAGCCTTCCCAAACACTTATGACTCGCGCACCGAAATTTTTTATCATCATTTCAATAACCTAAGTTTGCAATAAATTATAAAAATTGTAAATCGCAGACTCAATCCCGGCTCTTTGATGTTCGTTCCTGCAAATGAGTTTCCATCTCGCTTAAAGATTCCTGCAAAATATTCTCATCGGTATTTTCTTCAAAAGTTTCAAAAAGCGCAAACGGAATTTCGCTCAGGTGGCGAAGCTCCCAAGCCGTACGATTTTTTTGTGAAGGACGCGAAAACCATAGAGCATCTACTTCCGAAAAGGCGATTTCGGTTTCGCCGAAAAGAATTTCCAAAGAATTGAAAAGCTTTTTTTTTGTTTCCGGCAAAAGCAAAACACGGCGTAGATTCCAGCCGTGTTTTTTGTATTGCGTTAAAATGTCCCGAACCAGATTTTCCGTAATCATTATTTCTTTTCTTCTTTTTCAACATTCTTTTCCGGTTTTACCTGTGCCGTATTGACATCTGATGCCATATTGGAATTAGAACGCGTATTTGAAGGTCCGCCGGAAAAATTTCCGTTGATATTCGGATTTAAGGGAATCATTTTATTGACATTCGCGGCATCTGCAGCGATTTGCGCCTGCGATTTGCCCGGGTCTTGAAATGTTCCGGCAAAAATATCGCCGACCGCGAGTTTCCAGCCGTCCTCATTAATAAAGGGCAAGTCTTCCCAGCGATTATCTTTCTGATTATAAACCTCGACTTTGCCGTAATTGTCCCTGATGCGTTCATCGCGGATTTCCGGCATTGTTTCGGCGAAGGTCGTTGCCGTAAAACCGTTTGTAAAAATTTCGGCAACCGGTTTATTTTGTTGTTTTGAAACACCGTCGGCAAAAGCGACCGTTCCTTTCGACATCATTAGTTTGATCTTTTCGGTATCCTTGCTTTTGACCGCCGTGTAGAGCATCTTATAGGCTTCGGTCGGCGACGCGGCTTTTCCGGGTTCGACTTTCGTTTCCGCTTCGGTGCAGGAAATCATTACGGACGATAAAGCAAACAGCAAAACAGCAAAGAAAATTTTTCGATAATTTTTTAATTTCATCATTGTTTAATTCCTAATTTTATGTAAATTAAGTTAAAAGTATAGATTTTGTTTCGGCAAAAGTAAATTTGGAAACAAATTTATCAAGAATTAGGATAAGACTCCATCCATAACCGGCTTTGCAATTTGGGTGGAGATGTAGTTTGTTCCATTGTGTATTTTGGTTTTGTGCCGTCTAATAAAAACAGGTTCAGAATGAACGGCAAATTCAATCTCAACCCTAACCTATTAACTTTTCTAAGGATGCAGGAAAGCCAATGGCTAATAAAAGTATAATTAAAAATTACAAGTTTCGTATTTACGCAAATAAAGAGGTTTCTCATAAACTTGAGCAAACATTGTTTCTGTGCAGAGATTTGTATAACTGTGCTTTGTCCGAAAGAAAACAGGCTTATCAGCTTAACCGCATATCTTTGAATTACTATGACCAAGCCAACCAACTCAAAGAAATTAAAGAAACGAATCCCGAATACAAAAATGTCCACTCTCAAGTTTGTCAAGACGTTTTGAAAAGACTCGAAAAGAGTTTTCAAGGTTTCTTTCGCAGAATCAAACAAGGCGTGAAAGCAGGTTTCCCAAGATTTAAAGGTGCGAACCGATACGATAGTTTTTGCTACACGCAAAGCGGCTTCAGTCTTTCGGGAAACAAACTCCAACTTTCCAAAATCGGAACGGTTAAAATAAAACTCTCGCGTGAAATTAAAGGCAAAGTGAAACAATGTCGAATCAAAAAAGAAATCAATAATTGGTTCGTGATTTTCACGGTTGAAACTTCCACCCGACCTTTGCCGAAAACAGGAAAATCTATCGGCATTGACGTTGGCATCGAAAATTTCGCCAACCTTTCGGACGGAACGCAAATTGATAATTGGAAATACTACGAACAATCTCAAAAGAAACTCAGTGTTGCTCAAAGAAGTGTTTCCCGTAAAAAGAAAGGAGGTAATTCGAGACATAAAGCCGTTTTGCGCCTTAGAAAGATTCATCAAAAAATTAAAAACCAACGTGCTGATTTTCAGCACAAACTTTCTACCCATCTTGTAAAAGATTTTGACC
>CAYUGW010000481.1:0-1698 GCA_964444245.1 uncultured Blastocatellaceae bacterium
TTTTTTTCAGGATTTCCCAGCGTGTGCAACAATTTTCGGATATTTTCCAAACCGAGTTTCATCGCCAGAACTTCATTGCCCAGAGAATATAGATATTTGACGGATTCTTGAAAATTCATTTTAGTTTCAAATTCGGCGGCGAAAAAGGAGTTTTGAATCTGCTCGGAGCGAAAGGCTGCAAGAGCTACGCGATCACACTCTAAATATGAAAATCATAGAGGATAAAGGAATTTTTTCCTTTATCCTCTATGATTTTGAAACGATATTGCCGTAAAATTTTCTGCAAAATTCTATTTAAGCGACGGCTCATTTGCTCTCGATAAAAGATAAACCCGCTCGTGAAGTTCGCCGATTATCGCCTTTGTACTGAAAATAACCATACGATTTTCGGCAATCTGCGATTCGAGCAGATCAAACCGATTATAGTTTTTGACAAGCCCTTGCCGAATCGCTTCAAACTGAACTTCGACATAATCTTTAAATTCAGTAAATTCTTTTCTAAGTTCAGCTTGTTCAGCTTCGATTTTATCGAATCTTTGACTAAAATCCTGCCTCATACCGCTGATGGCTTGGAGAATTTTATTGAAATTTTCTCTCGTTTCCATCTCGAATGTTGAAGTTTCACCGTTTTTATCGCTCATAATCGTTGCCCTGAAGTCATCTTAGCATAATTCGATTTTATTCCGAAACAAAAAGTTTTCCTGAAAAACTTGAAATTTTATTGATTTCGGGCAATATTTCGAGTGATAAAAGATGAAATTTTTGAAGTGCCAACTTTCTATTCAAACGGAATAATTAACAAAATTTTTCATAACATTCGCGCTGATTTTCTACGATTTAATTTCCGAGTTCATCATAAAATTCAGCAATCTGATAATCGTCTGCCGCATTTCTCTGCGGTCAACGACCATATCGAGCATTCCGTGTTCGAGCAAGAATTCCGAACGCTGAAAGCCTTTCGGCAATTTTTGGCGAATTGTTTGTTCGATCACGCGCGGACCGGCAAAACCGATCAAAGCCTTCGGTTCGCCGATGTTGACATCGCCGAGCATCGCAAAACTCGCCGTTACGCCGCCGGTTGTCGGGTCGGTCAAGACGGAAATAAAAGGTAAATTTGCGTCGTGAAGTCTTGCCAGCGCGGCGGAAATTTTTGCCATCTGCATCAAAGACAAAGTTCCTTCCTGCATTCGCGCACCGCCGGAAGCCGCAAAAAGTATGACCGCGCCGCGTTTTTCGAGCGCACGTTCAATTAGCCGCGTAATTTTCTCGCCGACCGCCGAACCCATCGAACCGCCGATGAAAGACATATCCATCGCGCCCGAATAGACGAGATGACCGCCGACTTTGCCTGTGCCGGAAACGATCGCTTCGGGCAAACCGGAAGATTTTTTCGCTTGTTCGATACGCTCTTTATACGGTTTTGAATCAACAAAATCAAGCGGATCGGCGGAAGTTACTTCTTCGTCGAGCTTTTCGTAAACACCTTCGTCAAACAAAGTGTCGAGCCGCTGGCGGGCGGCAAAACGAAAATGATAATCGCAATTGGGGCAAACTTGCAGCGATTCGATAAGCTGTGCTTTATAAAGCGGTTCGGAACATTCCGGGCATTTTACGAAAATACCTTCGGTTTTGACCTTGCGTTCTTCTTCGCTTGCTTGTCCTTCGATTTTCGGGTCTTTGCGACGAAACCAAGACATA
>CAYUGW010000481.1:1798-3772 GCA_964444245.1 uncultured Blastocatellaceae bacterium
TGAATCAAACCGTTGCTGGCGCAGATCGGCGGCGCGTAAATACTGAATTTCGAATCGTCGTAATATGTAACCCGTCCGCCCGCTTCCTCGATCAACAAAACGCCTGCCGCCACGTCCCACGGATTCAAACCTTCTTCCCAAAATCCGTCAAAACGCCCGCAGGCGACATACGCCATATCAATCGCCGCCGACCCGTCGCGCCGGATTCCGCGCGATTTCAGGAGAAATTCGGTAATGTGCCGCGCAAAATCCACGCGCTGTTTGAAATCATATGGAAAACCCGTAACGAGCAGCGATTCGCTCAAATTTTCGGTTTCCGAAACGCTGATTTTTCTATTGTTAAGCGTCGCGCCTTTCCCCCGTTCCGCCGCAAACATCTCGTTGCGCGTCGGGTCGAAGGTAACGCCGATGACGATTTCGCCGTTGTGTTCGAGCGCGAGAGTTACGCAAAAACACGGATAACCGTGCGCGAAATTCGTCGTGCCGTCTAAAGGATCGATTATCCATTTCCAGAGGCTTTCGCCTTCGACAACCAAAACATTCGATTCGCCCGATTCTTCCGCCAGAATCGAATGTTTCGGATAATATGACCGGATTTTTTCGACAATAAATTTCTCCGAAGCGAGATCGGCTTCCGTTACGAGATTGATGTCGGCTTTTTTCGATATTTCGATCTTTCGCCCGAACTTTTCGAGCAGGATTTGCCCGGCTTCACGTGCCGTTTCAATTGCAAAATTAAGCATTAAATTTATTTGTATTTCAAAAAAGTCAGTTAAATGTTTTCTGTCACAATACTGCACGGATTTTTTATTTCTTGCAAACGCCGCTATTTTCGGATTTGCATAATTGAAAAGATTTTTCGCCTTCTCGAAATCTTTTTAAATTTATCCTTGACATATATTTATTTTTAAGCAATAATCCTTATTGAAATCGAATTTCAATTTCTTTCCAAAAACGAATTATATGCAAAGCAACTTAGCAACAAAATATTTACCGATAGTTTCCGACGAAAAAAAAATCGAAGTATCTTTACAAGATAATCAAGCAATTATAAAACTTTCGACGTGGACGGAAGATTTAGGCTGGTGCGGGCAGAAAACCCTGACGGTTGATGCCGAAATGTTGGACGATCTGCACCGCATAATCGCTTCGGCGCGTTATAAATTGAATAATAAAAAATCTGAATCAGCGGAAGATTTTCAAAGCAAAAAGGTTTTGGAATTTCCGAAATTTGCGTAATTTGTTTTCTCTCTCTCCAATCCGAATAAATTAACGGCAAGTATTTTTTCGTAAAAATACTTGCCGTCTTTTTTTTAAAGTGTTTCTTATTCCTTTCAACTTGAAAAGTTTCTGAAGATTATTAGAATCCGGACACTTTCTAAAATTTGAAATCTGAAATCTGAAATCTGAAATCCTATTTAGCTGACTTCGCGCAAAATAATGCGTTCGTTTCCGGCTTTGGCGGTTCTTTCGGAAGTCAATTTTTCGAGTTCTTCGATGTGCATCTGCTCATCGGAAATTTGCCCTTCGAGCCAGAATTTTTGCGGCAGATCATTGTCATCACACGAACTCCACGCCGCCATATAAGCCGACATCGCTTCGCGTTCGAGTTCCAAATCCTGCTTTAACATCTCCTGCACATCAACCGATTGACGAATCATCGCCGGTTCGACCGTCGGAATTCCGCCGAGCGCAACTATTTTATCGCCAAGCACTTCGGCGTGATCTTGCGCTTCTTCCGCCTGATCGCGGAAAAATCCTTTAAAGATTTCACGTTCTGTTCCGGTAACCAGATAGCTGTGCTGCGAATATTGAATTATTCCCGCCAATTCCAAACTCAATGCTTTATTCAAATTTTCGACTAATTCTGCTCTTGCCATTTTCTTATCCCTTTTTTTATAAACTAGAAAACTAAAAATTTACTTTGCAAATAATATCAACAACAACCTAATAAGTCAATTAAGTTGTTTATTT
>CAYUGW010000482.1:0-3765 GCA_964444245.1 uncultured Blastocatellaceae bacterium
TATCCCGATGGGCAGTTCAGACCAAACGAATGAAATCTGATGTGGCAATCTCTTTGAAACCGATTAAGTTTGTCAGAAATCGTCAACCGCTCGGGTTACTGGAAAATGAGTTTCACGCTTTATTGAGAGTCGCGGGAAGTTCAAATTTTTCGGTGCGCAATTACGCGATTGTGCAATTGATGGCGCAGACCGGCTTGCGGGTTTCAGAAGTCGCCGATTTGAAAATGGCTGATATTAAAGTGAGTGAACGCGCCGGAACGGTTTTGGTCAGACAAGGAAAAGGCTTGAAAGAACGCGAAATTCCCTTAAACTCTTCCGCTCGAAGAGCGATTAGAAATTATTTGGAAATTCGTGGGCAAAGCGTCTCGGATTCGGTTTTTCTAAATCAAAAAGGCGAAAAGTTATCAAAAAGAATGATTCAATCAATGATTTCGCAATTTGGTAAGAAGGCAAAAATTACGCGAATTTCCGTTTCAGCACACACCTTACGGCATACTTTCGCCTTGAATTATTTGAAACAAAATCCGGGCAAGATCGTTGATTTGGCGAATCTTTTGGGACACGAAAGCCTTGATACGACAGCAGTTTATACCAAGCCTTCGCAAGCCGATCTAGGTCGTGATTTGGAAAACTCCTTGCTCAATTCATATGGATAACGAACCGGGCGAAGAAAGATTGGTCGCGGATTGGACTTTGACGTTGGAAGATATGTTTGAAGTCGAAAAATGCCGCGGCGAATCCAATCGCCGATGGTTTGCCGTTCAACTCTGCTTTTTACGAAATGAAGGTAGATTTTTAGAAGATTTTACGGATTTTCCGCTGAAAATAATCAATTTCATTTCGCTTCAACTTGGACTTTTACCAGTTCTGTTAATGACTGAACCGGGACGTGAAGCAACGACGAGCAGTTATCGTGCCCGCCTTCAAAACTATCTCGGTATTCAGAATTTGACTGACGAAATGGAAGCGCATCTGCGGAATTTACTCAAACAAGAAGCGGTGTCGGGAAAAACCGAAAAAGAAATGTCAGAAACGGCGCAGTTTTATTTGCGAGAGAGAAAAGTTCTGCTGCCGCCTCTAAAGTTTTTCGCTAAACTGATTCGAGAAAGTCTGCTGTTTGCTCAAGAAGATGTTTTTGCGGAAGTTGCCGGTCTTTTATCGGAAGAAGTCGGAACCGAGTTGGAAAGTTTGCTGGAAGTGGAAAACAATCGTTCCCGGCTGTTTGATTTGAAGGAATATCCGCCCAAAGCAACTTCCGGGGCAATCCTGAAATATCTGGAGAAATATCATTTTGCGAGTGGTTTAACGAAAAATAAAATTGATCTGCGCTACATCAATCCACAACTCATTAAAAACCTTGCCGGGGTTTGTAAGCGATACAATGTTTGGCAGCTCAAGCGGTTTTCGCCTCCCAAAAGACGGGCTTTACTTGCCTGTTTTATCAGCGAAGTCGAAAAAACCTTGTTGGATTATCTGGTTGAAATGCACGATCAATTTCTGATTGAAATGCTACGTCATACCAAACACTCATTTGAGGAAAAAACCAAAAAAGCGAAACGCCGCGTGAAAGGCGGAGTGGCAGTCTTAACCGATGCGATGGCGCATTTATTGACTGAAGCGAAAACTGAAAATGATGACCGAACGATATTATTGACCCCGCTTGAATCGCAGGAGATTCTGACGGAATTCTTTGCAAAATTCGGAAAAAATAATCTTTCGGAAGCGGTTGAAACTTGTCGGTAATGGCAAAAAATCGAGGATCAGGGATATTTACAGGAAATCCGCAATTACTTTACTGATTTGGGGAAGTATTTTTATAAGTTCGCCGAACTGCCGTTTGAAGCACTTCCCGGAAGCGAATATTTGTTAGAAGCAATTGAAATCGTCCGCCGATTGAAAAACGGAAAATTAAAAGAAATCCCCGACTCGGCAATTATCAAATTCGTGCCTTCGGCTTGGCGAAAAGGACTTTATCTCCACAAAGGAAAAAAACGCCGAACAATAGACCGCCGATTATGGTTAACTGCTTTAGCATTGTCCGTGCGCGATGCTCTGCGATCAGGCACGCTTTACCTGCCGGACAGCCGCCGTTATGTTTCATTTTGGAATCTGGTTTATCAGGAAAACGAATGGCAAAAAGAACGCGATAATTCTTATCAGATATTGTCATTGGAACAAAATACAGCCAATCTGTTTGCTTCGCTCAAACAGGAATTCAGGGAGGTTTACGAAAACTTTGCCGAAACTTTACCAACTAATAAATTCGTTGCTTTGGAAGACGGCAAACTCAAATTGAAGCGAGCGGACGCATTGCCGGTCCCGGAAAAAACAAAGAAATTACGGAAGGTCTTCGAGTCGGCAATGCCCCGGATCAGAATTGAAGATTTGTTGCAAACAGTTAATGTCTTAACTGACTTTGCTCAGGAATTGCGCCCGCCGCCAGGCATCAGGGAAAGCGCAGCGCATATAAAAAACACAAAATTAGCGGCATTAATCGCTCACGGCACTAATCTGGGAATCTCGACCATGGGCAACAGTACCGAAGCAGTGACGGTTGAAATGCTCCAAAACGTGAGTCGTCATTATCTGAATGAAACTACGCTCAAAGCCGCTAATACCAGATTGGTCAATTACCACTACGGACTTTCACTCAGCAGCATTTGGGGCGACGGCACCACATCTTCTTCGGACGGACAACGCTTCGGAGTGCAGGCAAGTTCTTTAATCGCTTCGTATTATCCGAGATATTTCGGTTACTACGACAAAGCCTTAACGATTTATACTCATATCTCCGATCAACACAGCGTTTTTTCAACTCAAGTGATTTCCTGTCAACCGCGCGAAGCCCTCTATGTTTTGGATGGATTACTCGAAAATGAAACTGACCTTCAGCCGCACGAACACTACACCGACACCCATGGCTTTACCGAACAACTATTCGGTTTGTGTTATCTGCTCGGTTTCTCATTTATGCCGAGACTGAAAGACCTCGCCGACCAGCAGCTTTATAAAATCAGCAAAACCGAAAACTATGGAGAGACCCACTCAATCTTCCGCCAATCCATAGATTGGCAACTAATTGAAGAACAATACGATCAATTAGTCAAAATCGCGGCAAGTCTGAAAAATAAAACCGCTCCGGCGCATATCGTTTTGCAAAGACTGATCAACGCGACACCCGCCGACCACATTAGTAAAGCCCTGACACAGTTAGGCAGAATCGTTAAAACGATTTTCATTTTGAAATATCTGAGTGATGAAAAACTGCGTCGCAAAGTGCAAAAACAACTCAATCGAGGCGAACAGCGACACGGGTTAGCGAAGTGGCTGTTCTTTGCTAATCATGGCGAATTTCGCACCGGCGATTATGAAGAAATAATGAATAAAGCCAGTTGTTTGAGTATTCTCTCGAATGCCGCATTAATCTGGAATACGATTGAAATCGGGAAGATAATTGATCAACTGAAACTCGGAGGAGCAGAAATCAATGATGAAAATATAGCCGGAATCTCACCGCTTCTTTTTCGCCATATAATTCCGAATGGAACATATCATTTCAAAGAAGATAACGAGGGGGATACTATTGCATTAAATACGCTAGAGTAAAAAATTGCGCCTTCGTGCCTAATACCCCTAATAGTCTGTTTTACCATCTCATACAAGGTGAAACCGGACTTTGATTTTCAGACCGAGTTTTCAGACCGTTTTAAGATGAAAAGGATGGATTTTGACGAGATTGAAAAAGAGTCCGTCAAACGGACGTTT
>CAYUGW010000483.1:0-3756 GCA_964444245.1 uncultured Blastocatellaceae bacterium
TTATGGCAATTTTAGTTACAGGCGGCGCAGGATATATCGGCAGTGCGGTCGTCGAAGATTTACAGGCACAAGATAAAACTATCGTCGTTTTAGATAATCTCGTTTACGGACACCGGCAAGCGGTTGATAGAGAAATTCCTTTTTACGAAGGAAATATCGGCGATAAAGAATTGGTCGAAAAAATTATTCAAACCCACGAAATAAGCGCGTGTATGCATTTTTCGGCGTTTGCATATGTCGGCGAATCGGTCGAAAAACCGCAGAAATATTACGAAAATAATTTTGTTCAAACTCTGCATCTGCTCGATTGTCTGATCGAAAATAATATAAAAAATTTTATTTTTTCTTCGACCTGCGCGACCTACGGCGAACCGCAAAAAGTTCCGATTGACGAAAATCATCCGCAAAATCCGGTCAATCCTTACGGAATGACAAAGTTTATGGTCGAAAAAGTTTTGCAGGATTACGAACGCGCTTACGGCTTAAAATATGTCGCGCTGCGCTATTTCAACGCGTGCGGCGCAACCGGAAAATGCGGCGAAGATCACGATCCCGAAACGCATCTGATTCCGCTGATTCTTTTTGCCGCGCAAGAAAAACGCGAATTTATCTCGATCTTCGGCGACGATTATCCAACGCCCGACGGCACGGCAATCAGAGATTACATACATATTTCCGATTTGAGTCAGGCGCATCTGCTCGCGCTCGATTATTTACGAAAGGGCGGCGCATCGCAATTCATAAACTTGGGCAACGGCACGGGATTTTCGGTTATGGAAGTCATCGAAGCGGCGCGGAAAATTACCGGAAAACCGATCGAATCGCGTATTGCGCCGCGCCGTGCGGGTGATCCTTCGCGCCTTGTCGCCGACGCGAAAAAAGCGCGCGAAGTTTTAGGCTGGAAGCCCGAATTTCCCGACATCGAATCGATCATCGAAAGCGCGTGGAAATGGCACGAAGCGCATCCGAACGGCTACGAAAATTGAGATTTTAATGCTTCAAATTTGCAAAATTAAATTTCCGGTGTAATTATTTTTCTTTCGTGAGACAAAAAAATCACAATTCAAAAGCAGCTTTTCCGGTCGCAATTTTCCTGCTTATCGCAATTTTCAGCGGCGCGTTTTCGCTTGCTTTTTTTAAATCGGAAAATGAGATTTCGGCGGAAGCGGTTTATTGTCCGCTGACGAAAAAGCTCCAACCCGTAAATCCGCCGAAGGAGATTTCAAGAAAAAATCCGCTTGACGCATTTTGCGCGAGCGGCGGTCAAAAAGATCGGTTTTCGCTCGAAATTTCCAAAGAAATTCATTCCGATCTTTCTTCTTTAAACGAAAAACAGTTTGAAAAACTCGTTTTCGATTATTTTCAAAACGGAAAAACGGCTTTTGAAAATCTGCCGAAATTGCCGGAATTTCCGCACAAAAATCTCGCCAAAAACCTCAATTCCGCCGCAGGTGTCGGAAATAAAAAAGAAAATCAATTCATCTGGAAAATTCAAACCGAAAATTTTTCATTCGCCCAAAATCCGCGTCCGCCTGATTTTGCCCCGAAAGCGGTTTTTTCAATTCGAATCAGCCGTAATTTAGACGGCATTTCCCGCAATATCAATCCGCGCTCTCCGCCCGCAAATCTTTCCTAAACTTTAACTTACAATTATATTTTTTGCCGACTTTTTTTATTGAAAAAGTATCGGCACAAGTTTATTTTATAAAAGAAATTCAGGAGAGATTTTTATGTTATTCACCAAAATAATGTCGATTTTAATAACCTTAACGGCAATTTTCGCTGTTGCCTGTAATTCAAATAATGAAACGAATCCAGCTCGAAATTCAGAAAAGCAGACTTATAAATCGGTCGGCGTGATTAAAAAAATCGATGCGGAAAACGGCAATTTGACCGTTGACCACGAAGACATTCCGGGCTATATGTCGCCGATGGAAATGACTGAGCCGGTTAAAGATAAAGCGATGCTTGAAACCGTTAAAGTCGGTGACAAGATTGATTTCGAGATCGAACGAACAGGTTCGAAAGTCGTTTATACAAAATTGACTAAAACGGGCGAAGTCGCCGTAATTAAGGCAGCCGAACTTTACAAAACCAACTGCGCCGAATGCCACGGCGCAACCGGCGAAGGCACGAAAAAAGGTCTTTCGTTTCTCAAAGGACACGCGCTCGATCATTCGGAAGAAGATTTTATAAGCCGCGTAACAGACGGAAAAGACGACGATATGCCCGCATTCAAGGACAAATTAACGGCGCAAGAAATTATCGAAGTCGTCAAATTCGTGCGAACCGAACTTCAAAAAGATGCAAAAAAAGACGAAAAAGGCGCACATCAACATTAAATACTAGAAGCCATCTCAAAAATACAAACCTATTGTTAAGCAAGCGGTCTTTGACCGCGTTTCCCTTATAAAATTACGGTAAAACGCGGTCAAAGACCGCTTGCTTAACCAAATATTTTATTTTTCTAAATAGTTATTGGAACTTTTTTATTATAGTGTTACGATTTTTGAATCCGTAACACTATAATAAACGAATAGCAATCATAATCGGAGAAATATATAAGATGTTAAATATAAAAAAAACAGCCGTTTTCGGCTTTCTGTTATGTGTTTTTCTTATAAGTTGGAAGGCAAACGCGCAAACGGCGACGGCAACTTTAAGCGTTTCCGTCGCGGACGAGCAAAACGCGGTCGTGCCGAATGCGGTTTTGAAAATCAGAAATGAGCAAACCGCTTTCGAGCGAACGGCAGCGACCAATTCGGATGGAAATTTTGTGTTTTCGCAATTGCCGCCGAGCGCGTATCTTTTAACCGTCGAAGCAAACGGCTTTGCGGTTTCGCAGTCAAAGATCGTTTTAAATGTCAATGACCAGAGCAATTTGCGGATTCAGCTTCGCGTGTCTTCGGTCAGCGAGGTTGTCGAAGTTACTTCAACCGAACTTATTAAGGATTCTCCGGCGGTTTCAACGGTCGTTGACCGTCAATTTATCGCAAATCAGCCGCTCAACGGACGCTCGTTTCAGAAGCTGGTCGAATTGTCGCCCGGCGTTGTGATTACGCCGTCGAATCTGGTCAATCCGGGACAATTTTCCGTTAATGGACAACGCACGAGTTCGAATTATCTGACGGTTGACGGCGTAAGCGGAAATTTCGGTTCGGTCGCGGCAACCACGCCGTATGAAGCTTTGGGCGGCGCGGTTCCGGCGTATTCGGTTTTGGGAACGACGGCGAGCCTCGCTTCGGTTGATGCGGTGCAGGAATTTTCGATTCAAACTTCGACCTACGCGGCGGAATTCGGTCGCCAGCCCGGCGGACAGATTTCGCTCGTCACGCGTTCGGGAACGAATCGTTTAACCGGAAGCGTTTTCAATTATTTGCGAAACGATAAGCTCGACGCGAACAACTGGTTTGCCAACGCAAATCGGTTGGCGCGTCAGCCGCTTCGCCAGAATAATTTCGGCGCAGTTGTCGGCGGTCCGGTTTTTATTCCGAAGGTTTTCGACGGTCGGAATCGGACATTTTTCTTTTTTTCGTATGAAGGTCTGCGCCTGCGCCAGCCGTTTGTCAGCGAACCATTGCAAGTTCCGTCAATCGCCGCACGTGCAAATGCGACCGGAGTTTTGAAGGAAATTTTGAACGCATTTCCGCTTCCGACGGGCGCGCCGCTCGCTTCGAATCCGAATGTCGCGCCGTATATCGCCAGTTTTACGAATCCGGCGCGCCTTGATGCGACGAGTTTTAGAATTGATCATCA
>CAYUGW010000484.1:0-3753 GCA_964444245.1 uncultured Blastocatellaceae bacterium
TATCTTTGAATGGTTTTTCATTGTCCGTAAAATCGGGGCGATAATAATGCGAAGCCGATTCGTATTCCTGCATAAAACCGTTTTCAAAACCCAAATCTTCTAAAATTGTTACCGCTTTTGTCCATTCGCGTTCTGAGATTCTACGCGATAGCAGAATATAACGCGAATCGCTCGCCGCTTTGTTTGTCGCGTAATACTGCGCCATTAACGAAATCGAAACCTTCGGCGATAAATTCTCTTTTATCCAAACGAGATTTTCTTCGATTCCGGCGAGATCGTTCGGCAAAACGAGCATCCGCACAACCAGACCTTTTTTCAAAAGTCCGTCTTTTCCGAAAACGAGTTCGTCGCCCGTTTGACGAAACATTTCTTTTAACGCATTTCTCGCAAAATCCGCATAACCGCGCACTTTTGAAAATGTAAATCCGGCAGCGTTTTCCGCATATTTGAAATCGGGCAGATAAATATCAACAATTCCGTCCAGCAATTTTAAGACTTCGACCGAATCATACGCGTTTGTATTATAAACAATCGGCAGATGCAAACCTTTTTCCGCCGCAATCAAAATGGCGCGAGCCATTTGCGGAGCGAAATGCGTCGGCGATACGAAACCGATGTTATGACAACCTTTTTCTTGGAGTTCAAGCATCATTTCCGCCAGACGTTCATGCGTTATCTCGTTTTTTTTCTGCTCTTTCCAGGTTTGCGAGATTTGATAATTCTGGCAGTAAACGCAGCGTAAGTTACAGTTTCCGAAGAAAATATTTCCTGCGCCTCGTGTTCCCGAAAGCGCGGGTTCTTCGCCGAAATGCGGCGTGTAACTCGAAACTATCGGCAATTTTCCTGAATAACACGCGGCGATTTCGCCCAAAAGACGATTATTTCCGCAATCTTTCGGGCAAATTGTGCAAGATTCGAGCAGTTTTTCCAAACTTTCGACTCTTTGCTCTAATTCACCTTTGTTTAATAATTTTAGATAATTCGGCTGCATTTAAAGTTCCCGATAACCACCGTCATCACCATCGGCGATTTTACCGTCAGCGATGTCGAACCAGCGAAAAAGACCGACTTTTACCAATGCCCAAGATTCGTAGCCCGAAACCTTGATAATGTTTTCCTTGATTTTTTTACGGTTTACCAATTTTTCTTGGCGCAAGAGAAAAACAGAATCTTCCTGATCTTTGAAACGTCCGGCGATGTATTTCATAATCACCAACCATTCGGGCGTGATTACAGGAATTCCTCTAAAATCAAACGCTTCGGCTAAAGCCGTTTCGTAGTATTTTTTAGCGACATCGCTGCGGATAATCCAATCAATCTGAACTTTTCGCTTACTAATTTCGATTTCGTAACATTCGCCGCCCTGCACGAGCTTTCCGGCAGATTCGAGCGGAAGCCGTCCGTCGGCAATAATATCCACGTCTTTTGTAAATCTCGGACTGTTATACAAATACATCGCAAATCCGCCGACAACCGCCCAAGTCACATTTGAACTTTTTGCAATTTCCGCTATTTTTTTGATCGCTTCAATGCCCGATTCCTCGTCAAGCATTTTTTGCGGCTGACGATTTTTAGCAATGTATTCTTGTAATTCCTTTTCCGACATCAGTTTAATTTTTGACTTGTGTTTTCAGTTTCCCCGTCTTCCACAGTTTTAGGAACTTTGGTTCTGAATCTTCTTTTTCCATGAACATTATAAGTATATTTGCTGATAATTTCTTCCGGTGCGACTTTTCGCGCCAGTTCCCACGTAAAATCCATCTCGGCATTAACGGTCGCGGTTGCCATACGAGTTTCGCGCAGCATCAAAACGCTGCCGTAAAACAGGAAAACAATGCCGATCACGCCGATCGGAATCGGCAGCCAGCGGTAAGAACTGAAAAATTCCGACGAAATCGCCACGAGCGCAATCGTCACGCTGGTTAAAATAAAAAAGCACAAACCGTAATAAAACGCGCCCATCGCCTTTTGCAGAATCCGTGCGCGGGTCGTAACTTTGTCCAATAATTTAACCACCGTATCGAGCCGTTTATCATAAAGCGGAACGCTGTCTTTGTCATCAATAAGAATCAGATCGCTCAGACGCGTCTCCAATTCGCGCACGCGGTCAATCACGCGACCGAGCCGCGTCGAGGTCGAAAGCACGAGCGAACCGGTCGCCGAAATCAAAAGCGTCGGCGTAACCATCGCCGTCAAAAATTCGATGGTCGAATTCAAAGCAGTCGGATTAACACTGATTATATCTCCGGCGAACATCATATTTTTACTTTTCATCCTTACAGTAAAGCGATTGATAATTGATAATTGATAATTGATAATTTAGTATTCGACCATTAAGTTTAGATATGTCTTAAATATTTTCTGTAAATTTTCGATTCGCAATTTATTATCCATTATCAATTATCAATTATCAATTGTTTTAAATTTATGACTAGAAACGACCAAAAGCAAGGAACTGTCAAAGTTTTAAGCCACGAAAGCGCGATATTACAAAACAACCCGCTCGGCGATCCGTTCAAACGCGATTTATACGTTTATCTGCCGCCCGAATACGAAGAAAATCCGGATAAAAATTATCCGAGCGTTTATTGTCTGGCAGGTTTTACGGGGCGCGGGCAAATGATGTTCAATGATTCGGCTTTCGCGCCGAATATGGCGGAAAGATTGGATAAATTGATCGCTGAAAAAATTATCAAGCCGATGATCGTCATAATGCCAGATTGTTTTACGTATTACGGAGGTTCGCAGTATATAAACTCGAGCGCGACCGGGCGTTACGAAGATTATCTTACGCAAGAAATCGTGCCGTTCGTTGATGAAAATTTCCGCACGATTCAAGCTAAAAATTCCCGCGCCGTTTGCGGAAAATCTTCGGGCGGTTACGGTGCGCTCGTTCTGGCAATGCGTCATTCGGACATTTTCGGACTCGCGGCTTCGATTGCGGGCGATTGTTATTTTAATTATTGCTATCTGCCGGATTTTCCAAAAACTTTTCGCGCCGTCAAAGGAAATCCAAAAAAACTCGTCGAGAAAATGTGGAACGAAGAGTCGAAAAAAGGCAAAGACGATTTTGCAGCTTTAAATATTATCGGAATGAGCGCATGTTATTCACCGAATCTCGATTCAGAATATGGTTACGATTTGCCTTTTGATCTGGAGACCGGCGAAATAGTATCGGATGTTTTGGTGCGCTGGATAAGACACGATCCGGTATTTCTAGTTGAACGATATACGGAAAATTTGAAATCATTAAAACTTTTATACATTGATGCAGGAACTCAAGACGAATTCGCACTCGACATTGGTGCAAATATTTTTTGCGAAAGATTAAACAAACACGATATTCCGCACATTCATGAAGAATTCGACGGCGGACATTTTAATATCAATTACCGTTATAATCGCACTTTTGAATTAATTTCAGAGCATTTTGAAACAACGGATTAACCCGATTTGCGCAGATTTATCTTAAATTTGCCCACGAATAGCACAAATAAACACGAATAAATATTTATGAACTTTAAAATTCGTGCAGATTCGTACAGATTCGTGGACAAAAGTTCTTAAATATCTTATAAAAAATCTGCGAAAATTCGCGTTAATCCGTTGTTAAAAATCACTTATTCAAAACTCTCTCCACTTCCGCGTCCATTTTTCCGGTGAGCATACAAAACATCATTTTGTAATCGGAAATAAATGACCAGAGCGGATATTTAAATGTTGCGGGTTTGTTGCCTTCGATAAAAAAATGCG
>CAYUGW010000485.1:0-3751 GCA_964444245.1 uncultured Blastocatellaceae bacterium
AAAAAGTTTTAGTTGTAATTCCGCTAAATTTTGCTTTTATTGTAAAGAATTCCGAAAATTAGGCTTGGCTTTTTCACTTTTTCACTTTTACCCTTTTTCACTTTTTTTGTCCTGTTTTGTTTGCCGAATACGCTAATGTTTTAATAGGGAAAGTATGAGCGCGGAAAATTGGATAAAAGTTAAAAAGACTCTGCGCGAAGTTTTGGATGCCGCGCCGTCCGAAAGGCGGATAATTTTGGAAAACGGCATATCCGAAGAAGTTCGCACCGAAGTCGAATCGCTGCTGGCGTTTGAAGAAGAAAGCGCGGATTTTTTATCTTTACCGATCTCGGATTTTTCAAAAGATTTCGGAGAAACCTTTGAAAAAACGGCGGTTTTGCCTGCCGGACAAAAAATCGGGATTTACGAAATCAAGGGCGAACTCGGCATCGGCGGAATGGGCGCGGTTTATCTGGCGGAACGCACCGACGGCAAATTCGCGCAAAAAGTCGCTATAAAGATGCTCAAGCGCGAGTTTAACGTCGAAAAAATCCGCCGTAATTTCAGCCGCGAACGCGAAATCCTCTCAAAACTCAATCATCCCTTTATCGCCCGTCTGCTCGATGCCGGAACGACCGCTGACGGCGTGCCGTATCTGGTGATGGAATACATCGAAGGCTTGCCGATCGATAAATTTTGCGAAGCCAAACATTTAAGTCTGACGGCGCGTTTGAAACTTTTTAATAAAGTTTGCGAGGCGGTTTCGTTTGCCCATCAAAACCTGATTATTCACCGCGATCTGAAACCTACAAACATCATCGTCACCGACAAAGGCGAGCCGAAACTGCTGGATTTCGGGATTTCAAAACTGCTCGACTCAGACGATTCAACGGAAAAAAGTTCCGTCACCTTGCTCGGCGCGATGACTCCCGAATACGCTTCGCCCGAACAGATCAAAGGCGAAACGATCTCAACTGCAACCGATATTTACTCGCTCGGCGTGGTTTTATACAAAATGCTGACGGGCGCGCTGCCGTATAATTTAAGCGGCAAAACGAACGGCGATGTTTTGAAAGTTATTACCGAGGATGAACCCGTTAGTCCGTCGTCCTTTGTCTTTTGTCCTTCGCCATTTGATAAAGGAGAAAATCGAAGGACAAAAGACAAAGGACAAAGAGCAAAATCGCTGAAAGGCGATTTGGACAATATCATCTTAAAATCTTTGCGGAAAGAACCCGAACACCGTTACAAAACAGTCGAGCAATTTTCCGGCGACATCTGGCGGCATCTTGACGGCTTGCCGATCCTGGCTCGTCGGGCAACAACATCCTATCGGGCAAGCAAATTTTTCCGGCGCAATAAAGTTCCGGTTATTGCCGTCGCCTTGATTTTTTTGAGTTTGATAACAGGAATTGCCGTTGCTTTCTGGCAAGCGAGTGAGGCGCGGGCGCACTCTCGACAATCCGAAATCGAAACCCGAAAAGCAAAAGAGGAACAGCGAAAGTCGGAAAAAGTTACGAAATTTGTTTCAAAAATTTTCGGTTACGCCAATCCCGCATGGTTTGCTGAAGGCGCACAGACCGAAGGCAAGGCGCGTGTGATTGACGTGGTTGAAGAATTGAGCGACAAAATCGATACCGAGTTTGAAAATGAAGCCGATGTTGCCGCCGAACTTCATTCAAAGTTTGCCGAAATTTTTCATGGGATTTCACTAAAAGCACCTGCTGAACAACGCCAAATATATCAACAAAAACGCCGTTTTCACGCTTTGCGCGGACTCGAACTACGCAAACGGTTTTACGGCAATTATCACGAACTTGTTGCCAAAGATATGTTCGGCACATACGGAATGATCGGCACGACTGAAGAGGAAAAATCAGCTTTTTTGATGAAAGGAATTTTGATGATGCGAGATACAAATCCCGGAAATCTCAATTACGCTTTTATGTATGAGGCTTACGCGGCGCGTTTGATGCTTCCCGAATTTGAACCGCTACACGAAGCATATCGAAGCTCCGTCATCCCGCCGACCAACGAAAACAAATACAAAATCGCCGAACGCTATCTCCGCGAAGCATTTCAGGTTTGGCAGATTCATTACCCGCCCGATCATCCGGTGATTTTGGCAAAAAATTGCTGGCTTGCCTACGCGCTGGCAAAACAGGAAAAATGGACGGATTTTGCCGAACCTTACCAAATCTGCAAAAAAATCGAAACAAGAGCGCAAACCGATGAATCATTTAAAGCTATTTTGCCCGAAGTCGAGTTGGTTGAAAAAGTGTTGGAAGAGAAAAATATCAAAAATTAATTAAAAAGCTGTTATAAAACTGTTTGTTTTTACCTCGTTTTTACTTTGAACTTTTGCTTGCCCTATATTCTAAAGACGAAAAGAAATGTTTAAGCAAGCCATTTTTTTTTAAACTTTTCTTTTTCAGATAAAATAAGTTAGAATTCGCCTTATAACTCCCTTTTTTCAAACTTATGAATGAAAAACCACCGTCAGAAATTACGCAGATTTTGCAGGATTGGAATGACGGCGATGAAGATGCAAAAGAGCGTCTGCTGCCGTTTGTGTATGACGAACTGAAACGGCAGGCGCGTTTTTTTATGTCGCGGGAACGCGCTAATCACACCTTACAGCCGACCGCTTTGGTTCACGAAGCGTTTTTGCGTCTGAGCGAACAATCCGGTATTGACTGGAAAAACCGGAGTCATTTTTTCGGCATCGCTTCGCGCCTGATGCGCCAGATTCTCGTGGATCACGCACGCACACACAGTGCGGCAAAACGCGGCAGCAGTCCGATTCATTTTTCGCTCGACGATGTGCAGATTCCGGTCGAAGACCGCGCCGGTTCGATCCTTGCCCTCGATGAAGTGTTGGAAAAGCTCGAGGAATTCGATGAGCGGCAGGCGAAAATTATTGAAATGCGTTTTTTCGGCGGAATGAGTAATAAAGAAATTGCTGAATCCTTGGAAATCAGCGAAAGAACGGTCGGCAGAGAATGGCAATCGGCGCGGCTCTGGCTCTACCGCGAACTCAATCAAAAGTAAAAGGTAAAACTTAATAAGAAAACTTTTATATCTTACGCAATTCAAAAAAAATGCGCTTTTTTGGCAGATTTTTTCTTATATTTACGCATTAACAAAAAAGACAAGATTTAATCAATTCTATTTATGAAAGCGGAAAATTGGAAAAAGGTCAAAGAAATTCTCGAAGAAACTCTGGATTTGGAAGTTTCCAAAAGAGAGGGTTTTCTAAACAGTGCGAATTTAAGTCCGGAAATTCGCGCCGAGGTCGAATCTCTGCTCGCTTTTGAAACGGAATCCGAAGATTTAATGCATCTTTCGGCGGTCGAGTTTTCAAAGGATTTTTTTGACGAAGATGATGAAAAAAATTCAATTTTCGGACAAACCTTCGGTGTTTACAGAGTCGTTCGCGAATTAGGCTACGGCGGAATGGGTGCGGTTTATCTGGCAACGCGAACCGATGGGAAATTCGATCAAAAGGTCGCGCTGAAATTGCTCAAACGCGAGATGAACACAGCCGCGCTGCGCCGCCGTTTTCAGCAGGAACGCGAGATTCTGGCATCTCTTGAGCATCCCAATATTGCGCGTCTGCTCGATGCCGGAACAACCGAAGACAACATCCCGTATATCGCGATGGAATATGTCGAAGGTTTGCCGATTGACGATTATTGCAATAAATATAAACTCGATTTGCATCAAAGACTCGATCTGTTCAGAGAGGTTTGTACGGCGGTTGATTTCGCGC
>CAYUGW010000486.1:0-3746 GCA_964444245.1 uncultured Blastocatellaceae bacterium
AGATTTCGATATGCTCTACGGACACCGCCGCGACACCGAAGGCTATGCCAAAGCCTTAGAAGATTTTGACCGGAGAATGCCCGAAATCTTCGACGCGATGAACGAAGACGATCTCATCATCATCACCGCCGATCACGGCAATGATCCGACTTTTCCCGGCTCGGATCACACACGCGAATACGTGCTTTTATTAGTCTATGGCAAAACGGCAAAACAAGGCGTAAATTTAGGCACAAGACAATCTCTTTCCGACATCGGACAAACCATCGCGGAAAATTTCGGTTTTGAACTAAAGGACGGTGTGAGTTTTTTAGAGGAAATTTAAAATTATGTTCGCCAAAATCCGCGACCGGATGCGTGAAAAAGTTCGAAATCTCGAATATGTGATGACAATTCACGCTGAAGAAGAAATGGGAAGCGACGATCTTTCCATTTTCGATGTCGAAAACGGAATTCTTACGGGGGAAATCGTCGAACGTCAAAAAGATGCGGAAACTGACGAATGGAAATATTTAATTGCCGGAAAAACGCTTGACGAAACGGATATAATTGTTGTAGTAAAACTGAGTTTGACTGATACGCTCGTCATCATAACGGTTTATTTAGAAAATTATGAACTCGAAAACTAATGAAATAATTTGCGATGTCTGCGGCAAAAACGGCGCAAGAATAATCCACGTTTCAAAGAGTTACGGCAAAGGCGAAAATTTGCTCGTTATCGAGAATGTTCCGGTCATTTCCTGCCCGCATTGCGGCGAAAGTTATTTAACTGCAAAAACCTTACGGGAAATTGAAAATATCAAAACCAACCGCACCAATATTGCCGTTGAACGCCCTGTTCCCGTTGCTGTTTTTGCTTAAATATACTTAACGTCTAAAACGGAATATCATCATCGTCATCGAAAATTTCTGGTTCAATCGGCACATATTCATTATGTTCAGCAATATCTAGAATGAATTTTGCTCTTTCAAACAATTCGTCGAAAGTAATTATTTCTGGTCTAAATGTATTTTGTCTGAATAATTCAAAAGATGAAAACTTATCTTCATTAGTTCCAAACTCACCTTTAAATTCTTTTAATGAGCCAACTAAAAGAAAGGATTTTGGGTTGTAAAGAAATACTTCTTCATTTGTCAGATTGCCTTGTTCATCTTTAACTTGAGTTTTAGTTTTAATATTCTCTATAGATTTCTGAACGGTTTTTTGAATTTGGGCTACACCTCCGGCTAATTCATCTGAAACTGCCCAAACTTCAGGACGATAACTTGTTTTAATTTTTTTCAGTAAATTTGTAGTGTGAGTCTTTATTTCACAGAAACAAAGAGAGTTTATAATTCCTCTAGTTTTCATCAAAGCATCAACTCTTTTTCCTGCACTAAAAATATTATATCCACTTACAACTTGCTCCAATTTTACATCTTCAAGAGGAGTGTTGAAAATAAAATTAAGACCGTAACCTAGAATCCAAGTATTTTTTTCAAAAAAGTTTTGCCAAACCTGCTCGTCGCCTCTTGCTGACATTCTTGTTTTTTCTTTATCAAAAAAATCTTCGTCTTCTAAAAGTTGCTCAAAATATTTCAATTGATCTTTTTTATATGCCAGATGAATTATATCTAACATTGTGATTTCATGCGTAAATAAATCTTCAAAAATAGTTCTGTTATTTTCGAATAGTTTTGATGCTTGTTCTTTTGAAAGGAGTAATTCCTTAATTACTTCATCGTCTATTCTAATTTTATTAGGATCTGAAAGATTTAAATTCGGAATACTGCAAATAAAATCAACAAATGTTTTAATTTCGTCACCCGAAAAAGTAAATGAGCATTTTTCAGAGCCGTAAGGTTTACCTGAACTCTTTAAAAATTTTTGAATTGTAAAATTTTTAATTTCTCTTGAGTCTTCATAAAATACTGCTTTTATTTCAATTCTTTCACCTTCGCTTATATGAAGGACAATTTCACCAACCCCCTTAAAAAACTGATGTTTTTCTAAACCATCTATGACTTTTGATGCAATTCTAGCTGGCTCTTGCGTTTCTCTTTCATTAAATTGGCTACCAACATAAATTTTGTCTGTTCTCTTTTTTTCAAAAAAGTCTATTTCATTAGGTTCTTCTTCAAATGGTTTTAATGGCATAGAATTAATGAGATTTTACTATTTTTGAGTTCTATTAAAGACTAATTTAAGTTAAAATTCAATAATTATGGGATTGGCGCAACCGAAAACTTATCCTTACTCTTTTGAAGAATATCTCGAAGCCGAGCGCGAAGCCGGCGAGCGGAGCGAATTTATTGACGGCGAGATTTACGCGATGGCTGGCGAAAGCAGCCGGCACGGTGAGATCTCGATGAATCTGGCGGGGATTATTCAAAATCAGCTTCGCGGAACGAATTGTCGCGGCAGAGTCAAAGACACAAAGGTCAAAAGCGGGATTTTGAAGAGTCGTTTCGGCAAGGGAATGGTTTCTTATCCCGATATATTGGTTATCTGCGGCGAGCCGGAATATCATGATAAATTTAAGGATATTGTTTTGAATCCGGCGGTGATTATCGAAGTTTTATCGGAAGGAACGGAAGAATTTGATCGCGGCGTAAAATTCGTGCGTTACCGGAATTTTAATGATTCTTTGACCGATTATATTCTCGTTTCTCAAATTGAGCCGCATATCGAACATTACATTCGGCAGAAAAACGGCGATTGGCTTTTGAAGGAATATTACGGTTTGGAAAAAAGTTTTCGCATTGATTCGATCAATTGTTCGCTGAATTTGTCTGAAATTTACGAACGCATTGAATTTGAAGAATAAAATTCAAAAATCCTTCGCGGAGAATTTCGGTTTCGAGTTAAAAGACGGTGTGAGTTTTTAGAGGAAATTTAACAAAACAATCGGAGAAAAAATTATGCTGCTGAAAAGAATCTCGCAGGTAAATCTTTTATTTATTCTCGTTTTGACGTTTTATTGTGCTGAATCAAATGCTCAAAACAGAAGACATGATCAGCCGCTTTCCGAAGAACTTTATAAAATTTTGGATGAAAAAGAGGAACTTTTAAGTCAGGATTTGTCTGCTTCCAAAGATCAAGAATGGGTCGGAGTTTATTATCAAGGCGATCATCATCCGACGCGATTTATAGTTACGCCGAACGCCGGATTTTTAGTAACTTCAAGCCGGCATACCTTCTCCCCTTCGTGGATAAATTACGGAAAAGTAGAATTTAAGGATAATCACATTAAAATTTACCCCGAATTGGAAAAGGGAAATCAATACGCGCATTTGATGCCGACAGAATTCGCTTATATCAGATGGGATGAAACGCATTTTTTGATTCCGCCCGATAGATTGATTGATTTTGCCTACGCCGTTCATTCGGAATCCAATCGCGAAATTATGCAGTATTTCGCAAGGGGTATGTATTCCGATGCTTCACGAAAAGGTTTGCCGAATTTACCGGAAAAATACCAAAAAATTCTCACAATGAAATCGGTAAAGCCGAAAATTACTGCAATTATTGCAACTGATGATAAGAAGGAAAATTTCTATGAGGACAGATTTACCTTGAACGCCGGTCGCGAACAAGGCGTAATCGAAGGAATGGATTTCTATTATACAAAATCCGGAAATTTCTTTGCTCTGAGAGTTTCCGAAGTAAATGAAAAAACTTCAAAAGCAAGTATAACAACGATAGGCGGAAGCGGCGATGAAAATTTCTCGCCGAAAATCGGAATGAAATTAACGAGTAAAGTTAC
>CAYUGW010000487.1:0-3743 GCA_964444245.1 uncultured Blastocatellaceae bacterium
ATAAAAGGAACGAAATTTAAGATTTTTGTTCCTTTTATTTTTTTGCTTCAAACTTGCAAGAGATAAATTTCTCATTTAAACTTCTTTATTTCGGAAAACTCCGATATTTTTCAGCAATTATTTATTAACATTTATTTAAGAAAAGGATATTCAAAACTATGAAAAGAGTAGGTATTTTAGTGGGACGCGAACTGACGTTTCCCGAATCAATAATCAAAAGCATCAATGAAAAAGGCGCGGGCAAGGTCGTTGCCGAAATGGTCAAAGTCGGCGGAATCCGGCTTGATGAAGAAAAGAAATACGACGTAATTATTGACCGTATTTCGCACGAAATCCCGTATTACCGTGCAACTTTGAAGCGTTTTGCGCTCGAAGGCACATATATTATTAACAACCCGTTCTGGTGGTCAGCGGACGATAAATTTTTTAATTTCTCTCTGGCGGCAAAAATCGGCGTGGCGATTCCGAAAACCGTGCTACTGCCGCAGGAAAAATATATTCCCGACGTAACTTCGGAATCTTTGCGAAATCTCGAATTTCCGATTGATTGGGAAGGAATCTGCGAATATGTCGGTTTTCCGGCATTTTTGAAACCCTTTGACGGCGGCGGCTGGAAAAATGTTTCCAAAGTTTATTCCTTGCAGGAACTCTGGCACGTCTATAATCAAACCGGAACGCTCTGTATGACTTTGCAGGAAGGCATCGAATACGATCAATTCGTCCGCTGCTACTGCGTCGGTCAGGAAAAGGTTCTGATTATGCCGTATGATCCTTCAAAACCGTATCTGTCGGGAATGCAATACGTTAATGTTGACGACTATCTTTCGCCAGAACTTCACGCACGGGTTGAAAAGGATGTCATCACGATCTGCAAAGCTCTCGGTTATGATCTCAATACGGTCGAATTTGCGATCAAGGACGGAATTCCCTACGCGATTGATTTTATGAATCCCGCGCCTGATGCGGAACTCGCTTCGGTCGGCGAATACAATCACAATTGGATCGTCAGAGAAATGACCGATTTTATCCTCCGAAAACTCGAAGAAGGTTTTGAAACACCCGAATATATCTGGACTTCGATGCTCAATCCGAATCAGGAAACGAAAAAACCGGCTGTAAGTAAAGCCAAACCGGCAAAAACAGCCGCACCGAAGGCTAAGGCAGCAAAAACGACCAAAGCGGCGGCAAAAACAACTAAATCAAAAAAGGCTGCGAACGCCGAATAGCTGATTAAAACGCGAAGCGGACTGGAGCGCGAGCGTCCCGCTTGCATGAGCGCGATAGCGCGAAAAAGCCTTTGATTACAATAATCTTTTTTGTACTAGAAACGCTATTCCGCCGCTTTCGCGACGGTGCAAGCGGGGACGCTTGCGCTCCAGTCCGCTTCGCGCTATTTTCCATTGAAATCATTTTAAGTTTTGAATCACGACAATTTTTTGACGTGAGCGCACTTTCACACCGTCGAGATATGAACTGACGCGGATTTTTCTCGGTTCTTTATTATCTGACTCAGCAAAAGGTTTGGTCGGTGTGTAGGTTACGACATAATTTGCGTCAATCGCTTCGGCGATTTCGACGGCGAATTTCCACATCGTTTCCAATTCTTCCGGCGCGTGAGACATTCCGCCCGTGTCTTCGGCGACCGTTTGCAGTTCGGCTTCGCTCTTTTGCCAGTTTTCGCGTTTTTGTCTGGCAAGTTTCCGTTGTTTGTTATCAAGGCGGAAAATCAACAATCGTTCCGCTTTCATAAAACGCCGGAAATTATCCTTGAAAGGTCTCGCTATCGAATTGATAATGCCTTCGAGAACAAAATCAGGCATTCGTTCCGGTTCTTTTGCTTCGCCGATTTGTAAAAGGCGCGAGGCTTTTTCGGCGCGTTTCGCTTCCATTTTGTTGTAGCCGATAAAATGAAAAGTAATGTTGGCGGCAAGTAGATTTTGGAAAGCGTTTCGGCGTTCCGTTGAAGTCGCAACGCCGTCCAAACCGTCGCCGATAAAAATCAGATGGCGGTTTTCTATCGGACGCGATTTAAACATTTCGATTGCTGCATTGATCGCGCCCGAAAATTGCGAACGGTTTCCGCCGAAAAGTTTTTTTTCCAAATCGGAATGAAGTTTTTCCTTATCACTCGTCCAATCGGAAACGATTTCGATTTTATTATAAGCCTGCATCACGGCAAACGAATTTTCGGCGGAGATTTTCTCGACCAGAATCTGCGCCGTAAGGCGCGATTTGTCAATCGTTTTGGCAAAATTGAAATTCCCGCCCGTGTCGAGCAAAATCAAAACATTTGCCGGAACTCGTCTGATGCTCGTTACGGTCTGCGGATCGCCGCTTTCGACAATCAACAAATCATCCGTCGTCAGTTTTGGAACACGTTTCCCGTAAATGCTTTGCACGGTTACATTTAGTTTTACTTCTTCGGTAAAAACCTCGACCGTTTCATCATCGGGCGGTGTCGGCTTTGTTTCCTGAGCAATTCCGTAAATTGCCAACGAAAATATAAATCCCAAGATCAAAAAACATCTTTTGTTATTTATTTTCATAAAACCTCGCACCGGATTATTAAAACCTAAAACCGAAACCAGTGCTGAATTGAAATGTATGGCGCGTAAAAGCCGGATTGAATTCTTTAGGTTCTAACGCCCGATAACGAATAATCGTATCGCCGATATCAAATCTCAAAACCGTATTTCTCGACGGGTAATATTCAACTACTCCGCCGACATCAACCGAGAAAAAGGTCTTTTTTTGTTCACTTACCGTAATTAAACCGGGTGATGAAAAACTCAAATCTTCAACAACCGGCATTCTTTCAACATAAAAAATTCCCGGTCTGACTTTTCCGAAAATCCCGAATCTTTTTCCTCGTATCCCGATTTTCGGACCTGCAACCGCCTGAAACTTTCGCCCTTGCGGTTCGACAAATTTCCTGAAAAATTCATTTGTTCCGATAATTCGCGCACTTTCTCTACCCGCCGAGGATAATCTGTCAATCGGAAAATAATTACCTTCGACTTCTACTGCTATATTTCTATTAAAATTGTATGTAAATCTTCCACCAAGTCCGAGTTCGGTTTGATGATTATCAGCTAAAGGAGTAAAGCTATCTACTCCGAAATCTATGTCGAAAACCAAGGCATCATCTTCATAACTTCTTTGCCTCAATACAGTTACTTGTCCGCCGATCTCATATTTTTTTACTTTGTTTGTTTCAGAATTATTTGTTGTTTGTGCAAAAACTGTTAATTGAAAAGCAAGGAAAATAAGAAAAGTAAATACAATGTTTTTTTGTTTTGTAATGTTCATGAGTAATTTTACAAAGAGATTGTGCGGAGAATTTAAAGAAAGCTCCGCATCAATCAATTTTAATCAAGGTATATCAATTTAATGTTTTTGAAATTATCTAAAGGCTTAGTTTCGTGAAGTTTAAATAAAGTTGTATCGGAGCGTTTTTTTTAATCTTCCTCGACGAGTTCAACCGGAATGCGGTTTGAGAGCAGATTTCGGCTGGTGATCAAGCCGACCCAAATAAGCAGTGCAATTGTCGAAACCGCCCAGCCGATATTGGCGACTAGTTGTTCTTCAAAAATCAGACCGAAAAGAATTACCGGAAAACCGAAAAGCGCGATTCTGAGTGATGTTTTGCGTGAATTTTCCAGAGTTTCGAGCATATTTACGCGGCTGACTTCGAGTTCCATATAATCGTCGTCGCTGTTGAGACGCGAGAAATATTCGTTTTC
>CAYUGW010000488.1:0-3742 GCA_964444245.1 uncultured Blastocatellaceae bacterium
TTTATACTGTAATTTGATAGGTTGCGACGCTCGTCGGCGTTTCGTAGCAGCGCACCTTATGCACCATTACGCGTTCGTCGGCGATGCGTGAATTTAAGTATTCCAAGATAAACCGCGCCAGATTTTCAGCCGAAGGATTCAGTTCTTCGTCAAATGGCGGCAATTCGTTGATATTGCGGTGATCGAGATAATTGACGACTTCGTCCGCCGCTTTTTTCAGATCGCCGAAATCAATAAGAAGCCCGATATTATTGAGTTCCGCGCCTTTTGCGAAAATCTCGATCTTATAATTATGCCCGTGCAGGTTTTCGCATTTACCTTTATAACCGCGCAATTGATGTGCGCTGGAGAAATTGCGTTCGATCATTACTTCAAAAAATGATTCCATAAACCGGATTTTAACTCAAAAACTTAAATTTCCTAAAACCCGCCGGACAATTGTTTTCCGAATAATTTTTATAAACGGGCAAATCTGTAATATTTTTCATCTTATATTTACGTGTTCGCTTTGAATATTTCAAAGCGTGATGATATATGGTTTAATGTCAAGGTTTTATAAAACGGCAGAATCCGTTCGTCAAAACATTTCAAAACAATGAAGTTTTTAGCAACTCAAATAACTTATTTCGTCAGTCAGACTCAAACCCGACAAAACATCAAGGCTCTCGCCAAATATGTATTTCTGCTTTTTGCCGTTATCGCTTTTTTTTCCGTTCTCTTTCATTTTCTGATGGCGTATGAAGGTCGCGAATTTTCCTGGATTACCGGGCTGTATTGGACTTTGACGGTAATGAGTACGCTCGGTTTCGGCGACATTACGTTTGAAAGCGATCTCGGTCGGATGTTCAGCGTCGTCGTTTTGATGTCCGGCATCGTTTTGCTTTTGATAATGCTGCCGTTTGCCTTTATTCGGTTTTTTTACGCGCCGTGGATCGAAGCTCAAATTAATACGCAAGCACCGCGCGAAGTTCCGCCCGAAACGGAAGGACACGTGATAATTTGCAATTTCGATTCAATCGCGCCGAATCTGATTAAAAGATTAAACCACAATCAAATTCCGTATTTCGTCATCGAATCCGATGCCGCGACCGCCGCCAATCTTTCCCAAACCGGAATTTCGGTCGTTCACGGTTTTGTGGACAGCCATTCGACGTATGAACGGCTTAACGTCAAAAAAGCGTTGATGGTTTTTGCCAACGATGCCGACACGACCAATACGAATATTACGCTGACCGTGCGCGAAGTCGCGCCGGACGTGCCGATTGCCGCGACCGCCGAAGTCGGCGATGCGATAGATATTCTCGAATTGAGCGGCGCAACGCACGTGCTTCCGCTCAAACGCATTCTGGGCGAACATCTGGCGAACCGCATCAGTATCGGCGATTCGCGGGCGCATATTATCGGCAGATTCAACGATTGGCTGGTAGTCGAATTTACCGTTCACGACACCGCGATCAGCGAAAAGAAAATCCGCGAAACGCAGATTCGGGAACTGACCGGAGTCAATATTATCGGAGTTTGGGAGCGCGGTCATCTCCTGCCTGCCGATCCGGACAAAGTTCTCGCCGATTTCAGCGTTCCGGTCGCGGTCGGAACACGCGAACAGATCGATAAACTCGAAGAAATGCTCAAGGCTGACACGCGGCATTCGGATGCCGTCTTGATTCTCGGCGGCGGAAAGGTCGGACGCGCGGCGGGCGAAACTCTGAAGAAAAAAAATCTGCAGGTTTATATGGTCGAGTTGAAAAAGGAAATGCGCGAAACCATCGGCGATATTCCCGACCGACTGGTGATCGGCGATGCCGCCGACTGCGAAACTCTGTTTCGCGCCGGACTCAAGGAAGTTCCGCTCGTAATTCTTTCGACCAATAAAGACGAGGTTAATATCTATCTTTCGATCTATTGCCGCCGCTTAAAACCCGATATTCGCATTGTCAGCCGCATCACGCATTCACGCAATCTCGAAGCGATTCACCGCGCCGGTGCGGATTTCGTTTTAAGTTATGCGCCGCTCGGCGCGGAATGGATTATGTCTTTAATTCAGGGGCGCGATCCGGTTATCTTAGGCGAAGGTGTCGAATTTTTCACGGTCAATCTGCCGAAATGTCTGGCGCGTAAAACTCTCGAACAAAGCAAGATCGGTGCGCTGACCGGAATGATCGTGCTGGCTGTTCACACGAATGGCGAAACAATCGCCAACCCGCCGCCCGACACGGTTCTGCCGAAAGGAAGCACGCTGAATATTCTCGGCACAACCGAACAATTGCAGGAATTTAAGAAGATTTTTAAGTAAGCAAACAAAATGTTCGGAGTCCCGCCTTTAGGCGGCAACCGTCAGTGAAGCGCGACGGAAAACCGCCTAAAGGCGGGACTCCGAACATAAATCGAAAATCTTTCTTGGCTTTTGCTCATCTGCTTGATAAAATTTGTAAAAACTTTTATTCCCAAAGCCCCTCTTCATCAAATTCGATCTCGTGCTTTCTCAAAATCTCCCGAAATTCGTCTTTGTATGAAACGGTTTTATGAAATTCCTTCTGGTCGGCGATATATTTTTTTTCGATTTCATCAGATGAACGGCTGATCGTAAACGCGCCGTAACCTTTCTGCCACTCAAAATCCGCGATCCATTTTTTCATAAATTCGGCACTTCGCATTTTGACGCGGTTAATAACTGCGTCCGGCGACCATTCGCGCGATTGTGCATAAATTATATGAATATGCTCCGCGCCGCCGCCGATAATCAGCGCGGGCGAATAACATTCGTCAAAAAGAATTTTGGAAACTTTATCGTAGAGAAAAGGTTCAAATTCTGATGTGATAAATTCTTGCTGATTCTTCGTCGAAAAAACAACGTGAAGCAGCATTTGTGAATGATCTATCGGATTCATTTTTACTCACTATTATTTTCAATTTTCCTGACCTGTGCGTGGCTCCAGAAAAACAGAATCGAAATAATCACCGCGCCGAGAATAATTCCGGCAAGCAGTTTTCCGCTCGAAAAGTCTCCGCTCGACAAAAGTCTCTGCAGAAGAATCAATAAAACAAGAAATAAAACGGCGCACACCAAACGGATGATTTTCATAGATTTTCCGGTTATAAAATTATTCGCTCTCATAACGGCTCAGATAAAGTTTGCCGTCGTAATCGTTGATGCCGATAACGACGCGATCAAGCCAACCGTGTCTGCCAAGAACATTGCGGCGAAAACTTTCATCTTGAGCAAAATAAACTGTAGAATCAAATTCGTAATCTTCAAATGCCAAAGTAATTTGATAACCAAAAGCCCAAAATGAACCGCTTGCCGTGCTTATTCTTTCGCGCAATCCTGCTTCGACTTCGATTCCTAAGTATTCGCCGTGAGCGCGTTCAAAAATACAATATGTCGAACCCGTATCAATTTTTGCCCCGACTACCAAACTTTTTTCGCCTAAACGCAGTTCGACATCAAGAGAAATTCCGCTTTTTCCCGAATCGTAATTGATGAGTTTTTCAAATGTGAGATTATGTTCCATTTTTTACCAACCGCCCCATATTTCTTCATCTTCCGCCGGAATATAATGCAAAAGCGTTTTTTTATAACCCTTTTCCTTTGCTTTTGTGTCCGCTTCTTTAATCGTTCTGCCGAAAGCGATTAATTCGCCTTCAAATAAAGCGACATAATTTCCGGCATATTCATCACGATGAACTTTGAGCCATTCTATATTCGGACTCGGATTTTTCCCGCCGTTCAATTTTATTTTGC
>CAYUGW010000489.1:0-3742 GCA_964444245.1 uncultured Blastocatellaceae bacterium
CGACCGCCACGCCGCCCTGCGCGTATTCGGTGTTTGATTCCTGCGCTTTATCTTTGGTTAAAACGGTAACTTGTGCGCCCGTTTCGGCAAGCTCGATCGCCGCGCGAAGCCCCGCCACGCCGCTGCCGATAACGATAAAATCTGTTTCCAAAGCCATTAAGAGAAATGTAGCAAATTATTGGCAGAAAGAGAAAAGTCCGCTCGAATTATCAAACGGGCTTTTTGAATTATTTTTCGGTGAGTTGATTTTTGAAATCCTGGTAAGAATCAATTTCCTTTATGATTTTGAGAACTTCATCCGTTTTGCCGACTGGAACAAATCCTCTAACAATAATTTCCCGTTCGGTCGCGACAAGCTGAACCTCATTAAATCCGCGTTCACGCAAGATTTTCTGAATTTTTATGATCAAACCCGTCAAATAAATTTCGTGCGGACTGTATTTTTCTTTTACAGCTAATTTCGGAGTGCCGTATTCCTTGATTTTTTTGACGAAAATGATGATGCTTCCGTCCGAGTCTTCGCGCTGAACTTTGACGGCATAAATACCGTCGAGTTTCGTATCAAACACATAATTCAAAATCCTCAAAATATAAGTATCGCCGATTTTTACGGGAACTTTTCGCTGAAATTTAAGTTCGTCGGAAACAAATTCATCCTTGATGCTTCCGATTTCGGTCGGTGCTTCATATTTGGCGAGCGAGATGAATTCCGGTGTTTGTTCGCTGACTTTTTCAAGCGGAATTTTGCCGATGTTTTTTATAAATCCGTGACTTGCGTCTCCCGTCGTGATCTCAAACTGATTATTTTTATACAGCAAACGCGTCGCAAAATAGCCGTCGCCCGTGTTTTCCGTTCTGAAAGCGTAACCGGAAGACATTCCGAAAGTTTCGCGATCAACCCCGACGAGCGGACAACACGGAAACAACCTGTCAATTTTAGCATTTAATTTTTTCGCTTCGGCTATATCTTTGTCAGGGATTTCGTCGAGGTCTGTAATAAGTTTATCCTGACGTTCTTCGAGTTGATTGATTAAACGGCTGACATCTTCATTTTTCCGGTTCAGTTCCTTGAGTTCAACGATTTCCTTCCATTCGGACAAATTTTGCGGTTCGGTTGAATTTTGTCCGGAAATAATTGAACAAAACGCGAAAACGAAAACCAGATTTTTAACGAGAAATCTCATAATATTTGTGCAAAACGGTAAAAATTTACTGATAACTTTCAACAAGTTGGCTTTCTACTTTCATTCCTTGATAAATTCCATCGGCGATTTTTATGGCTTCATTTATTCTGCCGCGCGGAACAAATCCTTTTAAAATAAATGTTTTGTCGGAAACTTCGACTTGAACGTCCTTTAATCCTTTGGCGTTTAATTCTTCCTTGAGTTTTGTAACCAATCCGAGATTCAACAGTCTGGCAAACTCTTCTCTTTCCGGGTCGCTCAATTTCGTCGGTTCAAATGATTCGATGGTTTTTATGAATAAAATAATGCTACCGTTTTCGTCCTTGCGATGAATTTTCAGCGCGAAAATATCATCAAGGCTGGAAGCGGAATTTTTGTATTTGACGGCTCTTAAAATATAACTTTTTCCGGCATTTACGGAAACATTCTGACCGAAAACGATATTGTTGGAAGCAAATTCAGGATTTATGTCATTTTCATTTGCCGGCGGTTTGTACCGGGCGAGAGCGGCAACTTCGCGGGTGTCTTCGTTGATATTTTCAAATGGCGTTACGCCGAGAGCGGCAATAAATGCGTGATCGCCGGCTTTTGCTTTGGTCACTATTAAGGAATCGTTTTTATAAATGAATGTATCTGAAAATTCAGTGACGTTTTTATTTCTTTTTTCGCTGAAGTCCGTCACCAAAATAGACGAAAATCTAAACGGGTAACGCAGATTCGGGACATCGTAATCTTCAGAATCCAAATAATTTAATCCGTCCATACTGTTGATTAAATCTTTCAGCTCACAGCACGGATAAAGGCGTACGGCTTTTGCCCCGACTTTTTCCGCCTCCGATAAATCTTCATTACTGATTGATTGTAATTGAGCGATAATCTCGAGTTGTTGCTGTGTTGCCCGTTTGTTTTCTTCTTTAAGAAGTTTGAGCTGCTGGGTGATACTTTTTACTTCAGCAAATTTTTGACGGCGCAAGGATTCTTGACCATAAATGAAAATGCTGAAAATCAAGATAAAAATTAGAACGACAAGAGAAAAACGCATATAAAATCCCTCTTAGAAAATTAAATTCAAAATTTAGCTAAACCTAAACTATCAAAACCCGATATTTAAAAGCAATAAAATTCCCGAATTGTTTATAATCAAAACGGCGTTTGAATTGCAAACTACTGGTGCGTAAATTAAATTTTCGAGAGTTTTTCTCTTTCTCTGCGTTCTTTGCGGCTCTGCGTGAAATAATTATTTTACTCACGCAGAGCCGCAAAGAACGCAGAGAACTAAAATACCTGGAATTTTAATTTACGGAGTACTACTCTCATAAATAAAAAATCTTTAGCAAAATGCAAAATTTTTTCCAAAAAAATTTAACGGAAGCCAAACATTATTTGCCGAATGCGGACGAAGATGCGCTCGAAAATTTTGCGGAAAGACAACATCGGTCACGTGTCCGTTTTACGATTTTAAAAGATTTTTACGGTCGAAATCATTGCCGGATGACGCGTCTGCATCTGCTGGCAACGTGCGCCGTGACGCTCGGACGATTTGCCGGATTTTCCAAAACTTTTGACGCGATGGGCGAGCATTTTCTGCCCGTCGCTTCTGACAATCAGCCGCGCACCGCCGAATGGCAAAAGTTTGTCGAGGCGTGCGAGGAAAATCTGCCCGTCGAAGTGCGCGACGAATTGTGGCTTGCCGCGCATTTCAAGGATTTGCAGGACGTGCGCGCCGGCGGTTTATATGCCGCCTTTGAACGCGAAGCCGAGCAGCATAAAACCGAACCCGTCTGGCAGCTTTTGCAGCAGCATATGGATGTTGCGCTCGGCGTTCGGCTGATGGATCATTCGGCGATCAGCGGCATTTTGCCGTATGAAACGGCGATTGCTGACAGCCTGACTTTAACGGTCAAAAAACTCTTTACCGCCGCTTCCAGACTCGTTTTTCTTTACACAAAGGAATCCGCCCGCGCGATTTTGAATTTTTCCGAGAAAACGCCCGAAGATTTAATCAGCTATCGCCGGACGGCGTTTGATCTGACCCGTTATTTTCTGCTCTCATTCACGGTCTCCAAAATCTTTCGTCAGGGAGTTCGCAGCCGCGAGCGCGGCAGAGTTGCGACTTCTGAAAATTGGAATCTGCTCGAAATGACTCTCGGCGAAAGGATTTCGGAAATTCACCCGTTGATCAATGAATTCTACGGAAACCCTTCGCGCTTCGATGTGATGGCGACTCTCAAACTCGAAACACTTCCCGCCAAATTTTGGTCGCGTCTGCTGACGACGCTGATCGGTCAGGGTTTATACGAAGCCGATCTGGAAGAAATCCCGACGCGCTTTCGCATTTTCAGCCGCGAAGACGGCTCGATGCACTTTATCCGCGAACTTTACTGCAACGGCAAATACCGCGTTTTCGATTCGGATTTTGTGGTCGAAAACGGCAAACTCTACGAAGTTTTTAAGGATTTGAATGCGGCGGTCGAAATGAATGTGTCGCCCATTGAAGATCGCGGATTATCCATCGAGGGCAAAGATTTCCTGTTTTACGGCAGAAAAATGCCTTCGAT